>JASLEN010000322.1 GCA_030151105.1 Dysgonomonas sp. | reverse complement strand
CATAGATAGTGCGTATTCTTTCATTTTGTCAGCTACTTCTCTATGTGTGGTTATGATGTTCAATCCATCTTTTTTCACATTGTCGTAGAGATACTCACTTTTATCTTTAGGATTGAAGGTGTAGAAAAATTTATCGTCAATACAGCCCAAATGTGTATCGGATGAAAAGAACATATATGGTCTTTCCTCCTTCAGTAAATCAACTCCTAGGCTGTTATTAGTATAAGACTGATTGAGCAATCCCATCAAAGTAGGGAAGATATCAATTTGACCTCCAAATTGCGAAAAGCGTTGCGGCATGTCCTCAAAGGCAGGCGAGTAGATAATGAGTGGAATGTGATTATAGCTCAATGGCATATTGTAGATCTGATTAGGTGCCATTTTTCCATGGTCGCCATGGAATACAAATATTGTATTCTCATACCATTCTTGTTGCGATGCTTCTTGCATGAAATTTTCTACACTAGCATCCACATAAGAAAGGATAGCAACATCATCTTGAGTACTTATCTGCTTACAGTTTTCAGGAACAACATAAGGAGGGTGGTTGCTGACTGTCAATATGCTAGCGAAGAAAGGCTGTTGCGTAAACTTGTTGATCTCTTGTATCGCAAAGTGAAATAAGAAATTGTCTGGCACTCCAAAATTGTTTGCTTTGTCTTCTTTTCTGTAATGGTTGTCGCTAAATATGGTGTCAACTCCGTTCGCTTTCAAGAATATTCCCATGTTATCATAGACCTCCTCATTTGGGATAAAAAATGAAGTGTGATAATCTTTGCTTTTCAGAGTTGATGCAATTCCTTTGTAACTAAATGGTTGTCTTCCCATCATGTGCTTGCTAAACCTAGAAGGATAGCTTGTCATAGTACTTGCAACTCCTATATTGGTATGAACTCCAGAGGAGTAGAAATTTTCGAAGTAATATGAACTTATTGTCAAACTATCTAAGAATGGAGTCAGCTTTTTCCCACCTATTTCTTGATGCAGGAGGTCTGCGCTTAATGATTCCATATAGACAAGTACGATGTTATACTTGTGCGATTGTTTAGTGGTATCAGCTTCTATTCTTCTTGTTAGCGGATTAGTAAATGATGCAGTAGGAGAGGGGTTAAGCTGCTTTTGTACAAACGAAACAGCCTTGTCACCATCCATCAATTCGTCAAAATTGACTTCATAATCATCAATATAGCTCATAAAATGATAGACTGGTGTAACACACATATCGCTCACCAACTTATTGTCTGTAAAATAGGCTGCATTTAGTCCTAAGGGTTTTAAACTAAGATGTCCTCTAGTACCTATCAAGCAGATTAATAGAGTGGTAACGAATATTACTCCTTGAATAAGCTTGTGCCCTAGTAATACGTTTTTGCCTGCCTGAGCTTGTGCCCATTTGCCTAAAAGATAGAGGGAGAGAATTATTGTAACTATTATTCCAAGGTATAGACCATAATAAGGGTAATATGTGGTTTCTTGAAATAGCATTCCAAATGTGCCTCCGAAACCTACCCAATCGAATATAGTGATGGTAGGGTGCGCCCAAAAATATTTGAAGTACGGAAAATCCATGCATGAGAGTGCAAAGATGACCGCAAAGACAACAATGAAATATATCTTGGAAAGTGTAAGATAGAGCTTCGAAGACCAATTTGCTATCCAAAAAATGATAAGTGTTATCAATGGCATTAGCATTGTATAAGAAATAACTATTGCATCATATCTAATACCTTTTATAAATGCCTTGATTAATATGGGGTGGAGCTCTTCAGCATTTTTATAGAGCAACAAGAAATCTTCATAAAAATGATAGACGAAAATACCTCTTAAAATGGTAAGTATTACTATTGCCAAGAAATATATTGGCACAAGATATTTCAATAAAATGCTGATATGTAGGTCTTTCTTTCCCATGGGCTCAAGTATATTCTGTAAAGATATAATTCTTTTAAAAGAAAAGAGAATCACTCGCTTAGAATGATTCTCTTTAATATGTTTATTTAGTAGGTACTTACCACGCAAATAGTGGGTGTCCTTCCATCATTTGGTTCACTTTCTCTCTTACAGCCTTGATTGTAGCTCCATCCTCTGGTTTCGCCAAAACCGTGTCTATCAATTCCACAATCTCCTGCATCATAGCTTCTTTGCCTCCACGAGTGGTAATCGCTGGTGTTCCAAAACGAAGACCTGATGTTTGGAATGGACTGCGACTATCGAACGGAACCATATTTTTGTTGGTTGTAATATCTGCTTCTACCAAAACATTTTCTGCAACTTTACCTGTTAGATCAGGAAATTTGGTGCGAAGGTCAACAAGGATACAGTGGTTGTCTGTTCCACCCGAAACTACTTTATATCCTTTGTCAGTGAATGCATTTGCCATTGCTTGAGCATTCTTAAGCACTTGTTGTTGGTAAGTTTTGTACTCAGGTTGCAATGCTTCAAGGAACGAAACAGCTTTGGCTGCAATAACGTGCTCTAGTGGTCCTCCTTGCATTCCTGGGAATACAGCAGAGTCTAGTAGAGATGACATCATGCGCACTTCGCCTTTAGGAGTAGTTTTGCCAAATGGATTTTCGAAATCTTTGCCCATCATGATAGCTCCACCACGAGGTCCACGCAAGGTTTTGTGAGTAGTAGTAGTCACAATGTGAGCATGAGGAAGTGGATTGTTCAATAATCCCGCAGCAATTAATCCCGCTGGATGCGCCATATCCACCATAAATATAGCTCCAATTTGGTCTGCTACTTTGCGAATGCGTGCATAGTCCCATTCACGAGAATATGCCGATGCTCCAGCAATAATCATTTTAGGCTTTTCACGTAGCGCTACTTCTTCCAATTGATTATAGTCAACAGTGTGGTCATCCTCTTTTACGTTGTATTCTAAAGCAGTAAACATCAGTCCAGAGAAGTTTACAGGCGAACCATGCGAAAGGTGACCTCCATGCGAAAGGTTCAATCCCAAGAATTTATCTCCAGCATTCATACATGCAAGAAAGACAGCACCATTGGCTTGTGCTCCTGAGTGTGGCTGAACGTTAGCCCACTCTGCTCCAAATATTTCTTTTAGTCTATCTATTGCTAGTTGCTCGCTTTGATCTACAAATTCGCAACCTCCATAGTATCTTCTGCCAGGATATCCTTCGGCATATTTATTTGTAAGGCACGACCCCATAGCGTCCATCACTTGTTGGCTAACAAAGTTTTCAGATGCAATAAGTTCTATGCCATGTAATTGTCTTTGATGCTCTTTGGCAATGATGTCAAAAATAGCAGTATCTTTTTTCATATTGTAAGGGTTTATTAGTTAGGAATTTCAGTAAAACAAATCTAACGATTTTTTATATAAAAAGAGAATTTATATAAAATCTATTTATCTACTCTATATTCTTTAGATTATAAAGAATTTCTCTATCTGCATCTTTTCTGATATCTACTACTTGCTTTTCGCCATTGGGGGAAACTAAGATTGAATACGGAATCCATTTTACATAATAGCGATTTCTTACCTCTGTGATCATATCCTTGGCAAGGAGTGATCGCCATGGAACCTGCTCTTCTATCATGTAGTCTGTCCAACCTTTTTCGGTTGCTTCTTCATCGATAGAAATGTAGATGATGTCTAGTTTCTCAGATTGCTTTTCGTATAACTCTTTGAGTAGAGGCAATTGCGCATGACATGGACCACACCATGATGCAGAGAAAACTACAAGGTTAAACTTTTCGCTGTTTTGTATTATAAACTCTTTTTGTTGATTTATTGGATTTGTCAGTTGCATATCTTCAAAGCGATTGGCTTCTAGATAATTTTTCACGATCTTGCCATTGAGACTATTCTTCATTGTTTCAGTAAAGTTGCTATAGGCAAGTGAGGCATGTTCTTTCTCAAAATCTTCAAATTTTTCTTTTAACTCATTCAGAAGATAGTGAGAGTTTGGATTATTGATAACACGAGACAGGTATTCTGAAAATGCTAAGGAATAATTCATCTCATCTTCTTTGTCAATATTTAGTTGTGTAGCTCGCAGTGTAAAGTCAGTTGGCTTTGACTCAGAGACTAGAAATTTGTCGAAGATGACACGCTCTTTTCTAAAGAATGGATCATTTATGAGCGAATCGGTACTGTAATAATTCGCAATATATTTCACGTCAGGAGTTAAATTGAATTGTCCGAGTTTAATTGTATCACCTTCTGCCTTTAATAGATCTAATTGAATGAAGTGAGAAGTTTTTTCGTCCGTCTTTGGCATTATTAACCTCATGTAAGCTGTCGCTTCGTAGAGACTATCAGGTAGATTAAACTGCCATGTTTTGTTGTTCTGCAACAGACCTGACATCCTTTCTGGGTCTGCAAATTCTCGATAAATAGCGAGAGATAGGCTGTCGAAGTTTTTGCCAACGAGCTCTATTTCAAATATACTTCGATTAGGCTTTTGCGCCATTAAATCAATAGGTACGGCATTGGCAACAATAAGTGCAAGTGCAGAAATAATGTAAATATTTTTCATAGTATATTAGGCTTATTTGATTTATAGCAAACTGTTTTTATATACTCTATCACTATTTAAAGCTGGTTTCTCACTTTAAGTGTAGCGAGTCGCCTCTTACTACATAATGCCAAGC
>JASLEN010000272.1 GCA_030151105.1 Dysgonomonas sp. | reverse complement strand
AATTATAAGTCATTTTATTTTATTAGTGCGCTTTCTCTGCTTATTGGTGTGCTATGGTTAGTTAGGAATGTAATTCTATCAGGTTACCTTATATTTCCAATGCATGAGCTAGATTTCTTATCTGTTGATTGGAAAGTTCCGAGGGATGTGGCATTGGCAGAGAGAAGTTTTATTAAATCAGGAGCAGTTTGGCAGTTTAAGAACCTCTACAATAATGCTCTTACATTCTTCTCTGCTCCTAAATGGTTCTTGTTGCATACTTATGTTATTGCTACCTCCTACATAATAATTGCTTTGAGTATTCCATATTTAGCCTTTTTATCGCTAAAAGGGAGGATTAACAATACGATCATTATAATTTATATCATTACTCTTTTGGGTATTGTTGCTAGTTATCTCTCAGCTCCTGATTTTAGATTTTCCTACGGATTGGTGTTTGGAGTTCTTTTTATAAGTATGTCTCAGTTGTCTGATAATGCAAACTTTAGTTTGTCTTCTACAAAACGAAAGATTGTAGCAAGTGTTGGTGTAATACTTCTTCTTGTGCATCTTAATTCTACATTTTGGCAATTATCTACCGATGAAAAGGGAGATTGGGGCCTAATCGTACTAAAACCTAGGGAGTATTCACAAAAGAAAATTTCTAGTGAACCCATTAGGCACAAAGAAATACAAATTAACAATAACATTAAACTATATATATCTAATAGTTCTAGTGGCTTTACAATGTACAAGCTGCCAGCAGTGCCAGATGATGTAAATAATCCATTAGGTTGGAGATTTCAGAATTATACAAATTTAGAAGCGAGAGGGACAACTTTAAAAGATGGATTTAGAACAAAGAATACAAAATAATACGCCTGCTCTCTCCAAACAGGTACTATGGCTAATGGCGATTGGAGCTGGACTTGTTGTCGCCAATCTTTATTATAATCAACCACTCTTAGGGATGATGGCGCAAGAACTTAAACGGTCTGAGGCTGCCACGAGTAAGATTGCTATGTTTACACAAATCGGGTATGCAGTCGGGTTACTATTGATTATTCCTTTGGGTGATATGTTTAGACGAAGAAAAATTATCCTTATTGATTTCGTTTTTATTATTGCTTCTCTTCTGCTTTTTGCTTTTTCTAAATCATTGGAAGTGATGGTGGTTGCTAGCTTCCTTATCGGGTTAACTTCAGTTGTACCTCAAATTTTTGTTCCTATTGCTGCACAACTGTCTAGTCCTGAGAAGAAAGATAAGAATGTGGCAACAGTGATGAGTGGTCTCTTGGTTGGGATTCTTGCCTCAAGAGTCTTTAGTGGTTTCCTTGGTGATCGTTTAGGGTGGCGAGCTGTTTTTATGATTGCTGCGGGGATTATGCTTGTTCTTGCAATCTTTATTGCATGGCTACTGCCTAATGTGAACTCTAGCTTCAAAGGAACATATTCTCAACTAATGAAATCAATTTGGGGATATGTTAAGGGATTACCCACTTTGAGATTAGCTGCTCTCCGTGGAGGACTTGGATTTGCTTCTTTCTCGGTGTTTTGGACAGTTTTGGCTTTTCGTCTCGAAGAATCTCCTTATTTTGCTGGAAGTGATGTAGCTGGAATGTTGGGTATTATTGGTATAGTAGGAGCTATGGGTGCATCTCTAGGTGGATACTTGTCGGATAAGATGAAAAGGAATACTATAATTATTATTAGCACTTGTACTTTGATTTCTTCATGGATTGTATTCGGTTTCTTTGATTTTACTTATCTAGGATTAATCTTTGGAATCATTTTGCTAGATCTAGGTCTGGCTTGTCTTAATGTGACTAACCAATTTATTGTGTACTCTACACATCCTGAGGCTGCAAATAGACTAAATACAGTATATATGGTATCTTACTTTGTGGGTGGTTCTATGGGAACGTTCCTTTCTGGTATGGCATGGACAGCCTATCAATGGCATGGAGTGGTAGCAGTAGGTATTAGTTTGGGAGTAATATGTTTAACTTGTCACTTGCTACTCTATAAGAAAGCTCATAAAGCTAGCTGAGTCATATCTGTTTTGTAATATAAAAAAAGGCTATTTAATCAAATAGCCTTTTTTAGTTTCAATTTATTTCTCGTATTTATTTCACTACTTCTACCCATTGCCCCGTTGTTCGACTTTGTTCTTCAGGGTTATACATCGCTTCACTAGTGATAGCAGGTAAGTAGTACTTGCCTCTGTATGCTGCCTGTAGCTTGATGCGGAATGTTGTAGAACCTGTAGAGCCTAGGTTGAAATAGGTATAAACTCTATCATCTCTGATGTCTTGATAATTGAATGATCCAGAATTGCTTCTTGATCCCTCATCAAATAGACGAGTATTGAAGATTTCCCATCCTGAAGGGAAAATCTGTGTCAATGTCAAGTCTGATAAGAAACGTCCACTTGTATTTTGAACTGTTACCAATGCGTAGAATTCTGTCCCTTGTTTCAGATTTGTTACATCTATAGGACTACCATTTGAGTCAGTGTATCTAACTTGTAGATTCATTCCTTTGCTCTGAGCGGGTTGTTTATCTACCAATGGTTGTGTCATACCTACTAGTCGAACATAGATTGTGCCTTCTCCTGTGTTTTGTAATTTTACATTTACAGCTTCTTGAGGAGTAATGCTCATCTCATGATATACCTTGTTGGTCTTATCCGATTTTTGTTTCTTGCCATTCAATTCCCACTCATACATGATGGCACTAGTACCTAATTTGTCAGCTAGTTTAGCTAATGCTAAGAGGCTGTATGCTGATGTTTGGGTAGTGAGATAGTATGAGTTATTTACTTGTTTAGCTAATTCTTGAGCAAGATTGATAGCTTGTTTTGTATTATCCATCAATACTTGTGTCTCAATTATCATAGCCAAGTCTCTACCATAGCTACCGTAAGTATCATTGCTAAATGAATAAGCAGAAATATCTGTTCCAGCTTTCGCGATGATTTCTTTGGCTGCATCCTTTCTCCCTGCAATTGCATAGGCAGCAGCTAATCTCCAACGAGCTTGAACTTCAAGATTGCTCATTTCTTTTAATCTGTTCATTGCACCCAATTCAGGTTGATTGGCTAAAGCAAGTACATACAATCTGTAAGCTTGTTGCAAATCACTCATCGAGTGGCTATAATACGAATTGTAGAGAGATTTTCTATTCCATTGCTGAGCTGCTTTCTTTAAATTATCTAATGCTTTGTTTTTTACAGATGCAGCTACATTGTAACCTTCACGCTCAGCTTCTACTAAGAAATGCGTTGCATAAGTAGATACCCATTCATTAGGATAATGATCTCCTGGCCAATATGCTATCCCTCCATTTGCAAGTTGTCTTGCTGTAATGGTGCTGATTGCACTTCTGACGTTAGATTTCATAGTCTCTCTTTCAGCACTTGTGAAGTCTCTAAACTTGTGAACATATAGCGCTGGGAATGCTTTTGAAGTTACTTGCTCAGAGCATCCATGAGGGTATTCAAATAAATATTTAAGACTCCTATTAAGGTCTAATCCTGGCATTCTTGAGATTTCCAATTTCACCCAATCCTGAGGCATTGGAGAATCTAATGAAATGCTAAGTTCTGTTGATTGTCCTTTTTCTACCAATGCATCTTGCATAACAATGCTAGGTGGATTAGGATTTCGAATCTCAATATTGATAGTTTCGGTAGATGTTTCACCATTACCTTTTGCTGTCAATTCAACCTTTTCAAATCCTATTTTGTTCGAAACTTTTACTTTAAAGTATATAGTCTTATCACCTGTTTCTGTGAAACTTACTTTTTGGCTTGTCCCTTCTGTGAATTCAAATAGTCCAGATGACTTAACGGATACTGTAACATCTTTCACTTTTTTATCCATTGCAAACACATTGACAGGAAGAAGAATTTCTTCACCAGGACCAGCAACACGAGGAAGAGTAGAAATTATCATTAAAGGATTTCTTACGGGCACAGCTTTTTGAGCGTTACCATAAGCTCCTTTTTGATTTCCTGCTACCACCATCACACGCACCGAACCATAATAGGCAGGCATAGTTAACTTGTGTTTGTTAGTTTTTCCTCCATCAAGAGTGAATGGCCCTACATAAGTTACAACAGGTTTGAAGCGTTTCATTGTTTCGTCTTGCGCTTTCAACGCTTCGTCTCCACCAATGCTTAGGAGAGGTCCCATTTTGCCAGTCTGAGCACCTACTATATAGTCATACATATCCCATGTGCGTACCCCAAGTGCTTGACGAGCATAGAACTCGCTCCATGCGTTAGGCGTTTTGAATGCAGTGAGGTCTAATAAGCCTTCATCCACAACAGCTAGGGTATAGGTCATCCCTTTTTTATTAGCTTCAGAAACCTCTACTTGATACTCTGTTTCAGGACGTAGATCGTCTGCCATTTTGATGATAGGCTTCAGAATTGTTTCTTTATTCTCTACATTAATATTCAATACTCCATACATGCGGACTGGCAAGTCATTGTCTGATTGTCCATGTGGTTGGAACAATGATGCAAAGATGTAGAAGTTTGGAGCCATTTCTTCTGTTACTTTAAAGACGTGTTTGGTGTCTTGTGTAGCACTAGTTTTGACCCAAGTTTTAGTGATGATTCTTGATCCATCTTCAATACTAATTAATGCTCTACCATTAGAACTCTTTGGCAGAATTACAGTTGCGTCTTGTCCTACATTATATTTTTCCTTGTCTGTAGAGAATGATAACATCGTTAAGCCTTGAGCATCAGTTTTGTCTGATCTACCCATATATGATGGCCAATCTACATAAATAACTTCTCCTGTAGTGTGTCCGCTATCTTTATCGGTCACCATCACTAAATATCTTCCCCAGTTTGGATGCTCTATTTTGAAATCAACTTTTGCTTTTCCTGCTTGAGTGAAGAAGTTTTTGTTGAATACAATCTCTGCCGAGGTGCTATTGACATAAGATGAGAAATCGTTTCTACTACTATTCCACCACCACGACCATCCGATTTTGTAGATTTTTACATTCAGA
Source organism: Dysgonomonas sp. (assembly GCA_030151105.1). Classification (GTDB taxonomy): domain Bacteria; phylum Bacteroidota; class Bacteroidia; order Bacteroidales; family Dysgonomonadaceae; genus Dysgonomonas. The sequence continues at coordinate 9,561 of JASLEN010000272.1, read as the reverse complement.
TTTTTCTTATCTATCGGTTTGCCATTAGGCTGTACTGTTACAATATCCAAGTTGTAGCTAGCATCTGTTTCTAACCATCTACCGCTTGAAGGCTTAGGAACTTTGAGCCCTACATAAGATGAGAATGGCGAATATGGAACTACTTGTGTATAGATACTTGCATCACCTCCAGTCTCGAATACACGAGAAATGAAATTTGCTTTCAACATCCCTGGAGCGTTTTCTGCTTGAGGTAGCCTTGCATTTACATTTGCATTTCCCTCAGCATCTAATATACCTTCATATAGCTCATAGGTGTCTCCACTAAATGTACTTGCTGGATTATTGAACACATAACCACCGTACCCTTCAAATGGAATTGTAGCTGTAGAAAGTGTCATCTCTACTTTTGCTTTCAACTTGGCTGCTGGTGCACCATGTAGCCATTGCGAAGATAATGTTCCCGAAAAACTTCGGTCACTAGCTTCTACCAAATCTCCAGTCTTGAGGCGTACTTTAAGGCGGTTAGGTTTAACGGTCTCAATGCGGATGCGTTGTGAAAAATCAACTCCTCCTACTTTTACATTTGCCATCCAAGCCCCAGTAATTGCGTCTTCGGCAGTAGCCATTCGGAATGGATAGAATCCGTCTTTGGCTCCAGACGAAACATAGGTCTTATAAAGTTGTCCTTTAGGAGTAAATAAGTCTAATGTAGCAGGATGCCCTTCAGGAATTAGTTTTTCTCTATCTTCAAGAATAAATGTTACGTAGATGGAGTCTCCAGGTCGCCATACTCCACGTTCGCCATAGATGTATCCTTTTAGACCTTTTTTAAGTTCTTTGCCACTAACATCGAAGTTGCTAAGTGATAATGATAGGTTTGATGTTATCTTCAAATAGCCCTTGTCCTTTCCATTTTGAGCTACAATAGCAAATGGAGCACGACCTTTGTAGTCAATCATTGCAAAGCCATCGCCATCTGTTTTTCCACTTCCTATCACTTGCATCTGATAGTCATATATATTCACATCTGCCCCAGAAATGGGTTCTGTGGTAACAATATCATTGAGCGCCACAAAGATACTTTTGGCAGCACCTTGTTTTGCTGTAATTCCAATGTTGGAGGCAAGCGCAAAACACTCCGTTGTTTTGTTCATATAATAGGATGGAGTACATGGGTCATCTGCTTCTTCCCAGTCGTAAATACTCCAATCGATAGTGCTGTAGTAATAGTAGTCTGGTGATTCCCAATATTCCAACTCCTTTTCTGATATTTTTTCATCAAAACTTACAGCATCTCTCTTTGTTGCAGTTTTTCCACTACAAGGATATGTGGAGTATTCTTGTCTCATTTCAAACTCTATCTTGTAGATTGCCCCTGGATCTTTTTTCATTAGCTCAGAGAGGTCTAGCGAAAAGGTGTTCCATCGGTCTAGTTTGAGTGATGGGTCTTTGTCAAGGCGAATACGTTTTTTCATTATCAATTTTCCAAAACGTTTCAACTCACTATTTTGTCCAAAGTCATTCGTTTGCAAGTAATGTAGAATGTTATTCTCATATACTTTAATAACTCTAACGTCTACCGCCCATAGATTGACCGCTTGGAAAGGAACAATCAAATTGTCAGCATTAGGTAAGATGTTCCCTCTATTTACCAGCTTAACTTGTGGGTCATGCTTCTCAAAAGAAAGGCTATAAGTTTTACTTTTTCCCAAAGGTTTATCCATAGAGTTTTTGATCTCCTTGAAAACTTTTAGCTCTACTTTTTCTCCTGCTTCTGAATCAACATAAAGACGGAGCGAGTTGCGATCAATCTCGTACGAATAGTTCTTATTGTTAGAGTTGATGCTAATCAATCCTTGAATATTTTGCTTTTGAGAGAGTGGATCACTAAATGTAACTCTGATACACTCTTGAGGTTCATAAACTATTTCAGCACTTAATACGTCAAACTCTGGCATAGAAGGAATAGTGACAGAAAGTTCTTCTGTTTTTTTGCCTCCAATGGTTTTAGCATCTACTTTGATTGCGTAGGTCATAGCTTCCGTTTCGGAACGGAATAGACTATCTATTACAATGTTGTAATAGCCAAGTTTTGAGGTCGGTGTAATTTTTACTTTCGTTTTCTTGGTGTCTTTTCCACTTATGGAAAACATTTTTATAATGTCATCCACTTCAGCATCGTTGGCTAGTTTAAGTGTTCCACTAACAGCATTCCATGCAAGATTTGTGTCTTGGATAGGTGAGTAAGGATCAAGCGAGAGTTGGAAATTTTGTTCAGATACGTTGAAGTTGAAATAAAATTCTTCAAACTCCTTATCTACTTTCATCACTTTACTCATTTTGAACCATGCGTCGTAATGTGTGCCTGGTTTCAAGGCTCCTTTCTCTGGAGAGAAGACGATGGTGTTGCTATTCTTCCAATGCGCTGCCCCTTTGATAGAAGGCTCGAATGTGAAAAGTGATTCTTCAACTTCTGCTCCAATTTCCACATTACTCATGTCTTGTGTCAACTGGATTTCTATTTCGGAACTGTTGTGTACATTTCCAGAGGTGAAAGCGGAAATATATTTCCCAAACTCAGGGTTCACTATTTTCTCTCGATTGCTTCCACATGAGAGAAAAATCAAAAAGCCTATTACTGTGAGTAGGCTGGCGATGATGATTTTTTTATTCATATAATCCAGTATTGTAATAATTTGTAATGGTTCTTTCAAATAAATAGATATAGGCTGAATGCCATGACTAGCATACCAGCTATGAGTCCCATAATGGACACATGATGTTCGCCATATCTTTCAGCACTAGGTAGTAGCTCATCAAGCGATATAAATACCATAATACCTGCTACTGCTGCCAATATTACGCCGTTCATCATTGGCGACCAGTATTGTAGCAAGAAGAAGTAGGCTATTAATGCTCCTAATGGCTCTGCCAATCCAGATGCGAATGACAACCAAAAAGCTTTTTTTCTACTTCCTGTTGAATGATAGATTGGCACTGCTACGGCTATTCCCTCTGGAATATTATGTATTGCAATGGCAATTGTGATGGGAATGGCTACATCTAATGAGCCTAAGCCCGACATAAATGTTGCTATACCTTCAGGAAAATTGTGTATTGCAATTGTCATTGCGACCACAATACCTGTCCTTTTTAGTGATTTCTGTTTAATTTCCATATCCTCTACCCCTTGTATTTCGTGGGGATTGACGGACTCCGGAATCATAAAATCGATCAAATTGATGAGTGCTATACCTGCAAAAAAAGCAAGTATAAGATACAATGTACCTTTCTTCTCTCCAAAGTCACCAATTAGCAGGCTACTAGCCTCTGGTAGCATTTCCATAAATGACACATAGATCATAATTCCTGCCGAAAAACCTAGTGACGCACAGAGAAACCTTGTATTTGTTTGTTTGGCTATTAAAGCTATCAAACTCCCTATTCCTGTTGATAATCCTGCTATTGCTGTAAGTGCAAAAGCCAATAATATTTTTTCTGTTTCCATTAAATTTTCTCCCTAAATTCTTTATTAAGGCATAAATTTAGGATATACTTTCCATATTATTTAGGAATTATCTGCTAAATTGAGCTATCTTAATTATTTAAGACGATTGTTCTTAAGGATTTGTTAAGTCTGAATGAAAAAAATAATAAATGCAAAATAAAAATACGAATTTGGTGCTGCTTGTACTTTGTTTAGCCAATGTACTAGTGCCTTTTATGACCTCTGCCATCAATTTGGCTTTGCCATTTATGAATGCAGATTTGGAGTTGAATGCACGTATGTCAAGCTGGATCCCTACATCATATATGTTGACAACGGCTATCTTGCAGATTCCTTGTGCCAAGTTGGCTGATATGTATGGGCGAAAGCGGATGTTTATCTTAGGAGTTGCTCTTTTTACTGTTTTCTCTGTTTTTTGTGGAATGGCCACTTCAGGGATATGGCTTATTGTGTGGCGAGTGATGACAGGGCTAGGAAGCGCAATGTTGTTTGGTACAAGTACAGCAATTCTTACATCTTCTGTGTCATCTGATAAACGAGGCTGGGCATTAGGACTTATTACATCTGTTGTTTATATCTCGTTGGCGGCAGGACCTCTCTTAGGAGGAATGTTGACTACAGCATTTGGCTGGCAAAGTATATTCTATTCGGCAGCCATTGCTGGAACTTTAGTGGTGGTAGGTAGTATCCTCTTCATCAAAGGAGAGTGGAAAGACGAGGTGAAGACAAAATTTGATTATGTGGGAACTATGCTATATGCTATTGGGTTATTTCTTTTGATCTATGGCTTTTCGCAGTTGCCAGATTGGATAGGAGGAATATTAATGTTGGTTGGGGTAGTTGTGATTGTTATTTTTGGTAAACATCAACAACATCGAACTAATCCTATTTTTGACATGAATTTATTCTTACAAAATAAGGTTTTTAGGCTTTCTAATATTTCTGCATTAATCAATTATGCTGCTACTTTTGCCATTGCTTTTATGTTGAGCTTATACTTGCAGTATGTGAGAGGATTGACTCCTAGAGATGCAGGACTAATACTTATTGTTCAATCTGTTGTTCAGTCCATAGTTTCTTTACAATCAGGGCGATTATCAGATAAGATGTCGGCTTCTAAATTGGCAACTATAGGAATGGCTATGATTTCGGGCGGTTTGATTCTTCTTTGCTTTATTTCAGAAGATACCAGTTATACTTACTTGATTGCAGTGTTAGCTCTTTTAGGATTAGGTTTTGGCACTTTTTCATCTCCTAATATTAATGTGATAATGAGTTCGGTGGAGCCAGCCAAGTATAGCATGGCATCTGCTACTACAGGAACGATGCGTCTTACAGGGCAGGCCTTTAGTATGGGAATAGCCATGATGGCAATTTCTATAACAATAGGTAATGCAACACTTTCTCCAGATTTGGCTGTAGAGTTGATTCATAGTCTTAAAATTACATTTGTTATTTGTGCTGTGCTGTGTCTATTGGGTGTATATACTTCTTCTGCAAGAATGAAGTCTTCAAAATAGCGAGGTTGTTTTGTGCTTTTTTAGTAGTCTTCTTTTTCGAAACTTTTAGCTTTATTGATTAACTTTGAAGGAGAAAAATTATCTGATTCTAGAAAAAATAAGAATATGCAAAGAATTATTTTATATATAACATCTCTCGTGGCTGTTGTCCTCATTGTATTGTCATGCAGTAATGATAATAAAGGATATGAAGAATATTATCACCCAATGGGAAACAATCCTGTGCAGGTAGTACCTTGGCTTAAGAGGGTCAAAAAGACATACTATGGCAACGAGGGGCGTATTTCTCTATACAGATGGTATGGGAAGAAATATTATACAACGCAAGTATTTCATGAAACAGGAAGTCTGGCAGTGAGCCCGTTTACGATCTATGAGAAAAATGATGATGAGCCTATTGTGGTATTTCATACAGACGATGCTTTGGCATCGGAGCAAGATCCTACATATATTGACTTTATAGAAAATGCTGACCTCGAGTATCTTTTGTGGAGTAATGAAAAAAAGTACTCTTCCGTAAAAGAGTACTAATTCATTGTTTCTTATTGAAGAAGGAATGAGAAGTCATCCTTGCTCCAGAGTTCTTTTGGGGTAGAACCATGTTTGAATATGCGTGCAGAACGATCTCCAATCAGTTTGATTGAGTTATCTTCTATCCAGAACATGCATCCTTCTCTCAGTCCTACGACTGTTACATCTTTGTTTTGTTCTATAAATTCTTCAATTCTCATTTCACGAGTCTCACCTCCATGATTTGCTGGATTAACATCCAAATAGTGAGGGTTGATTTGGAAAGGAACTAAGTTTAATACGTCAAAACCTTTAGGGTCTATGATGGGCATATCGTTTGTCGTGCGCAGAGTAGGGCATGCCACATTAGAGCCTGCACTCCATCCTGCAAAGGGAGTTCCGCCTTTTACGGCCTCTCTGATTGGTTCTAGCAGTCCATTGTCTCGCATCGTGCGCACCAGTTTCCAAGTGTTTCCGCCTCCGACGAAAATAGCTTTGGCTTCTTTTACTGCTTGAATTGGGTCATCAAAGCGATGAATGCCTTTCACAGAGTGTCCAGTTCCTGCCAAGCCATCGTTCACCTTTTTCTCGTATTCGTCATACGAAAAAGTGACTGCGGCATAAGGTATAAATAGTGCTTCTACGGGTTTATCGCCTAAAAAAGCTTTGATGTTTTGTTTTGGATATCCTAGATATTCTTCTCCAGGGTTAGTGGAGTTGCTGAGTAATAGTAACTTCATGATATATTTATTATTTTGATTTTTCTATTATTTCAAAGATAGATTAATTGACTTGTTATGTCAAACAAAAAGGCTTTTCTTATATTTGTTTTTTATGTCAATTAGAAATTTATAGTTCTTAGAATTATGAGAGAAGCATTGTTGAGTGATTTTTCGGAGCAGATTTTTGAGATAGAGCAAGAACTCGAAAATTTAGCTGATATGTCTTATGATATAGGAGAGGCGTATAATGATAGTGCTTTCTCTGAGCAAGAGAAGCTATCGGCAGAGATGGAGAATCTGGCAATAGCCATGACACACGAAGTGGCGTCACAGATTGGTTTTATGCGGGTGAAACTAAATGCTCTTAGTGATTATATTCGCTTTAGAGAGACGTATTGTCAGTTTTCGGATGCTGAGCTAGGAGAGATTATAGATGGAGATATTTCGATGAGTTTCAAGATGGGTTTATACACTCGTCTTGGAGGAAGTCAAGCTGTGAATGGATTGAAAAGTAGCTGGAATAAATCTTTTGATAACTTATCTTATGCTAAAGTTAAGAGTAAGTTGAGCCTTTAGGGGCTTTTCTATGATATATTTATTTTCATTCAATAACGAAAATTTATGAGATGTATTTGTATTGTCTTACTCTTCTCTATTTGTTTTTTGATGATGGCGCAAGAAAAGGGTAAAGCTTCTTTTTATGCAAATCGACTTCACTTGAAGAAAACTGCTAGTGGTATTCCTTTTCACAAGGATAGCCTGTTTTGTGCACACAAGAAACATCCATTTGGAACATTACTGAGAGTGAAAAACTTGAAGAATGAAAAAGAGATAATTGCTAAAGTTGTTGATCGTGGTCCGTTTGTGAGAGGGCGAGTTATTGACTTATCTCGTGCTGCTGCAGACTCCTTAGATTTCATAAAATCTGGTGTTGCCAAAGTGGAAGTTTGGGTTGTGGAGGATAGTATCAATTGATAAACAAAGAGTCCCAATACTATTATAGTATTGGGACTCTTTGTTTCAAAACTCATCTACTTTCAATTTGCTTCTATAATCTTCCAGTCGCCCTTCTAGGTGTTTGGTGATTTCCTCATAGCCAGATTTTCCATATAGGTTGTTTAGCTCGTTAGGATCGGCTTGTAAGTCGAATAGTTCTTTGCTTGCAATAGGGGTAGGAATGCCATCTATGGAGTCCTCCGTTTTGCTATTGTAGAAGTTTATAAGCTTGTACTGATCAGTGCGTACACCATCGTGTCTGTGCACCATGTGTATGGCAGGATAATCATAATAATGATAATATAAATCTGTACGCCAATCTTTAGGAGTGTCCCCATCCAAAAGTGGAACTAGAGATGTACCACTCATTTCCTCTGGTTTGGTGATTCCAGCAACATCCAAGTAAGTTGGAGCATAGTCTATATTCTGTACTAGAACTGTGCTTGTCAAATTCTTTTTCTTAGCAGGATGCCTAACTATAAGAGGTGTTCTGAATGATTCTTCGTACATAAATCGCTTGTCAAACCATCCATGCTCTCCCATATAGAAACCTTGATCTGATGTATATACAATGATTGTATTCTCCATCAATCCTTCTTTCTCGAGATATGCTATTAGGCGTCCTACTTCGTCATCTACTGTTTTGATACAGCGTAGATAATCTTTCATGTATTGTTGATATTTCCACTTCTTGAGTTCCTCTCCTTTCAAGTTTTTGCTGTCAAAATCTTTCTTGCGTTTATCGTATGCCTTGTTCCAAGCATCTTTTTGCGCAGGTGTCATTCGGTTCAAGAGATAGGTCAAGTCATTTCGCCATTGTTCGTTTTTATAAGCAGGATTGTCAGCGAGATGCTCTAACTTTAGATCGTAGATAAGTGTCATGTGCTTATCTATTTGCATTTCTTGTTTGCTTGCTGCCTCACGGGTGGCGTAGTTGTCGTTGAAGGTTTCAGGATATGGGAATTCTACATCCTCATATAGTGTCAAATATTTCTCTTCGGGCATCCAGTTTCTGTGTGGAGCTTTGTGGTGTACGAATAGGCAAAATGGTTTTTCCTTGTCTCTTTCATTCAGAAATTGGAGGGCATAGTCTGTTGTCAAGTGAGTAGCATATCCCTCTTCTTTCACATATTTGCCATTGGTTTCTTTGGTTCTAAACTCTGGATTGTAGTAGTTTCCTTGATCCCAAAGCACAGAGTAGAAATCGAATCCTTTTGGTTCGCACTGCATGTGCCATTTTCCTACCATAGCTGTTTGGTAGCCATTGTCTTGGAGAATCTCAGAGATGAAAGTCTTTGTTGTATCTATTCCAGCACCTAATCTGCGTTGACCATTTTGGTGGCTGTAAAGCCCTGTCATTAGACATGCTCTACTAGGAGTGGAAAGTGAATTTTCTACAAATGCTTGTTTGAATAACATTCCTTCCTGAGCAAGTCTGTCTATATTGGGTGTAGGAGCTAATTTAGACAAAGGATGTCCATACGAACTAATAGTTTGATACGAATGATCATCAGTCATTATGTGTATGATGTTTAACGGCTTGTCCGTCTGTGGAGCTTCTTTACTTCCACATGATAGAAAAAGTAATGAGGGAGTGAGTGCCAATCCCGAATAGATTATTCTTTTCATAGTTTAGAATTAATATTATTATCTGTACAGAGATATGTTAAAGGTACAAAAAAATCCTCAACACAATTGTGTTGAGGATTTTCATTATGCTAAGAAATTAATTTCTTATAGTTTTTGAACTCTTTTGTATCCGTAAACAGCTTTTTCTCCAAGTTCTTCTTCGATGCGAAGTAGTTGGTTGTATTTAGCCATACGGTCTGAACGGCTAGCCGATCCAGTTTTGATTTGTCCAGAGTTTGTTGCAACTGCGATATCAGCAATTGTAGAATCTTCTGTTTCTCCCGAACGGTGAGATGTAACCGAAGTATATCCAGCACGGTGAGCCATTTCGATAGCATCTAGTGTTTCAGAAAGCGTACCAATTTGGTTTACTTTGATAAGGATAGAGTTAGCACATCCTAGTTCGATTCCTTTTTTCAAGAAGTCAACGTTTGTAACAAACAAATCATCACCTACTAGTTGGATTTTGTTACCAAGTTTGTCAGTGATCTGTTTCCATCCGTCCCAGTCGTTTTCGTCCATTCCGTCCTCGATAGAGTCGATTGGATATTTAGCAGCTAATTCAGCAAGGTAGTCATCTTGTTCTGCTGGAGTACGTTTTGCTCCGTTAGGTCATTCAAATTTGCTGTAGTCATATTTACCATCTTCTAAGAATTCAGAAGCAGCACAGTCAAGAGCGATAGTAACATCAGAT
>JASLEN010000500.1 GCA_030151105.1 Dysgonomonas sp. | reverse complement strand
CAATCTAAAAGATGGAAAATAGCATCAACAGTTTTAGGAGTTTTAAATCGACTTCGTTCATCATATAATAAGTCAAATTTTTCATCTTTCCATCTATTTTTAATAGGGTCATCATCAGATACTAAATGACTAAAGCCAGCTTTCAATGGGTAATAGTTTCTATCAATTAAATAACCAAAATCGGAATCAATGCTTATAAAGTCAGCATTATCAACTTTCCATAGTTTTTTTTGTAAATGATATCCTAAATATACCATTTCTTCATCTGCTTTAAAATAATCCATGAGTTTAGTACGCTGACGGACATAGTATAGGAAATCGTAAGGTTTATTTAAGTAATGTACTAACAATTCCAAGTCGAAAATAGTTAAGAATAGTGGATGAGGATCATTCTCTTCTTTTTTTAACATTATATGTGCTTGATGTGCTAAGGATGGATAATTCTCACTAGTGACACCCAATATATAGACCTCCTCTATGTTTTCAGATAATTTCAACTCTGTTCCATCTTTTTTGTAGAATGTTGCTTTCTCATTTAAAAGATACTTTCGTGAAACTAATCCTTGGTTATATGCGTCTTGAACAGCTCCTTTAAAATCTTTATTTAATTGCTTATCATCTCCTCTTTTAGATAATAAAGTGAGCCTTTTAGACTTCACTTGTACACACAAAGCTTTATTGCCTAATATGCACAATATATCAATATCTGTCACTTCATGCCCTTTTTGAACTTCTACAGCTACAGACATGAAAGTGTTATCTTTTCCAAAAACTTTAGATAGAAGTGAATATGTCATTTCTTCTCCAGTTAAACCTCTATTCATCCCTAGCTTATCTCTATAGCTTTTATCTTCCATCATCCAATAAAATGGTGCTTCGTAAACAGCTTCAGAGACTAAGTAATTTATAGGGACGAAATATGAATTTTCATCCATCTTAATGAGAGGTTTTGAATTAAGAATATTAAATGTACCAAAGCCTAAATACTCTTGATTTATATTATCTGCAGGGCTAAATGAGAAATTATTTAAGAATGAATCAGAATTATTAAGTTGATCTTTCTTTATAAGGAACAAATCTAGCAAGTTATCATAAAAGGAACTCCAATTTTTCGTCCTACTTTTTTCTACATTTTTCAAACCTTTCAAGTTAGGGATAGGAGGGAACAAATTAATATATTGATATAGCTCTGCACCCATTAAAGCAATCCTTTTTTGCTCATGAATATCCTCTTCTGAAATTTCTCCTTTAGTCTCTTTTTGTATAGCTTCCTCAAATTCAGACATCTTTTCTCTAATGCCAATAAGATTAACCTTTTTTGACTTTTTGTGCAAAATGTTTTTTATTTGTTCTACTATTCGAATGGTTTTATTTATCTCAAATTTTTTATTATTCAACAACCATTCTTGATCATATAAGTATTTCTTTTCTAAATACTCCAAATACTGAAAATCATAAACTCCATCCCCAGAATAAAACATGGGCTCAATCATTCCTCCATCCTTGACAAAAAAATCATACCTATCTTGAAACGTATCTTCAATTTCAGACTTGTGACCCTCTATTTGTTCTTGAAGTATTTTAGTGAATTTATCGAAAAAAGGCTTGTTGTATGAAGATTGTAATTCTTTCATCAATTCATAAGTCTTAGTTTTAAGTTCAAATAAATATTCTGGAGAAGTAGGCTTTGTTAAATTAATTTCATCTTGAACTAAAAATCCAATCAGGAAACTTGCTTCTTTGATGCTGATTTTCACTTTATGATCCACTTTGTGAATTGTATTTAAATTAACATGAAAATCCTCAAACAGGATAAGGCATAAAGTATAAATATATCCTTCCTTATGTACTAACTTTTTAATATCCTTAATTACATCGTCTGTTGTTCTCATATATCTTATTCTAAGTTTGTTTTAAAGATAGTTGTTCCTTCAATTATAAAATAGATAAAAGAGGATAAAATCTGAACATGGTATATAAAACATACTTTCCTCAAATAATATCCTCCTAAATATAAAGTGAAATTCATTAGTTCATACCTACATATAATAGAAATCAGATTCTGGTATCGTTGTGAACTCTTCTTTTTGTTTAATCAACTCCCAAATATGCTCATACAGTTTTTTGTAGTCAAATGCTTTTGTTTTATTATTAATGGGGTTATTTATATCCGATAAATCTAAAACAACAGAACAACAAGTATCTTTGTTACAGTATTTAAGTGATGTGTAAAATTGTGGAATAGTTACTGTTATAACCTCTTCACTATCAAAATCCACAACAAATTCAGAAGGCATGTCTAAAAATCCATAGAAATGAAACAAATTGTATATTGAACGTAATTCTTCTTTATCCAATTGTACTTCAAATTTTTGTTTTCCACCTATATAGTGTCTAGTAAATACCCCTAGCTTGGAATCATAACTATCATTTGCCCCATCATTAATGATGAAACTGAAATTGTCAAGAGTTGGTTTATCCGTTTTCTTAATATTAGAAGAACAGCATAACAAACAAGTAAGGAACAATATATATAGATTTTTCATATTATAGTATTTTAAGTCTTTTCTTGTAGAGTAATATTGGGGTGATATTCCACAAAATTAACCTACACCATTAACTCCTAACATTGAAAATGTTTGTTCTTCTGAATCGAATAAGACACTCCAAAAGTTATTTCCTCTATCAACTATTTTTCTTCAATTATAGGAATGTCAGTATAATCACTTAAATAATGAACTTTATTGCTTAAATGTATAAAATCATCTTCTATATCAGTGAAGTAGCCATAATACTTAGAATTCCATACATAAGTTGTATCAACTTTTATTGTAAACACCTCTTTTATTGTTTTATCTTTAGACAAAATAACTTTTGGAGAGTGACTTATTTCAGATATCCTTGAAATAGGATAACTAAATGTTTTTAATGATAATAGTGTTTTAAATTCTATTTTATCATTATTAGTATCAATTCTGACATACCAGTTTGTTCCTAAAATAAAAAGCAAAATTCCAATTGAAGATAGTGTAGTTTCTATCACTTTCCACACCTTGAGTCCATCCCATCTATGTTTTTGATTGGTATAAGCTAAATAAAGTTCGTATTCATTTTTCAAAATTGCTTTATATATCAATGTCATAGGAATCCTAAGTAGTCCAATCCCTAATACAAACCCTAGAATCCCCCAAAATGCTATTGGTGCTTGTTGAATGTATATGTATCTATCAGACAACATACTATTTGAAATATACAAACCAAGATGATATACACTATATCCTATAACAATTGCAGATGGAAATATTATAAGAAGCGCATATGCCTCAAATTTATCATACCTCTCTGCTTTTCTTTTCATTTCAAATGGGTCAAAAGTTTGAGGTAGCTTAGATGGTACTAATTGTTCGAATATAAAAAATAAAATTGGTGTACCTACTATACCTAAAAGCCAAAATATGTCTTTCATTAGTTGATATTTTTATTAGAAATAAAGCGAGGGGATCTATTCCCTCGCTAAAGATACTATAACAAATTCTTCATAGCCTCATCAATCTGACTATTTTCAAAACTATCTAAATAGATTTGAGTCACTTTTTCACTGCTATGCCCCAATGATTCAGAAATGATAGAAATGTTGACACCACTACGTTTGAGAACGGTTGCATAGGTATGTCTTGCGACATATGTGGTCAAGTCGATGGGTAAACCTAACTCTTCGCCTATCTTCTTCAAATCTCTATTGACTTTGGTAATAACCTTATGAACCCTATTTGCTTTCTGTTGGTCTGTCTTGTGGAACTTTGAAAATATAGGGAACAAATAAGGATTGTCTTTTGACTTGTACTTCTCAATCAACTCAATAGCTCTTGGTTGCAATGGCAGTTTAATCAGCTTCTTAGTCTTTCGCCTTTGATATACCAATCGCTCATCAATAAGATTCTCTTTGGTCAAATACGCAATATCTACAAAGTTGATTCCTCCCATCAAATAAGTAAATAGAAATATATCAATTGCAAAAAGTGAGTAGGAGTGTTCTGTCTTATAGTTGATAATTGCTTCAACATCGCTTTTAGCAATAGACCTCTTCGCTGTTTCTTTGGTCAATTTAGACACTTTAAAAGTCTTGAATGGATAATGTTCAGCTTTCGCTACTCCATCTTCAATAGCCACATTAAAAATAGCTCTAAGCGTTCTAAAACGAATAGCAATCGTATTATCAGATAACTCCTTTGTGCGTAAATGTTGCTCATACTGTTTGAGCCACACAATATCAATATCAGAAAAATAAATGTCTAGATGCTTATTAAAATCAAGTAGTGAGTTTAAAACACTTTTGATAGATAGTGCATAGCCTGTTCTTCTAGATGCTTGTAATTGCTCTATTTGCTGTTCAAACACTTCTTTAACTGTTCTAGCTTGCAGTGGTGTATCCACCTTATCCACTAAACTTTTAGCAGTAAACGACTTATTTTCAGATTTAAAGTCAATTATCTGCTCTGAATATTCACTTAGCTTAGTCGCTATTAGCGTTTGTATGGTTTCTCTATTGGGACAATGTCGTCTTGGTTTGTTCTTCTCAAAGTCCCAATGTTGCGGTTGAATAGATAGTCCTAGACTTCGATATTTCTTCTTATTATCTTTGCAAATGCGTATCATCAAAGGATGAGAACCATCTGCTAAAGTTTTAGACTTGAATAACAATACGTTAACTGTTGCATTCATACGAATTTTGGTTTAACTCTTGGTTTAACTTTGAGCCGTAAAAACCCACCAAAAACACCTAAAAATGCATATAACAAAAAAGAGCTAGACTTTCATCTAACTCTCTGATCTTTAAAGTGGTACCTCCAGGAATCGAACCAGGGACACATGGATTTTCAGTCCATTGCTCTACCAACTGAGCTAAGGTACCGTTGTTATGCGGTGTGCAATATGTTGTATTCCAAAAATGAACTTCGGAATAAAAAAGCCCCTGAGTTTTCAAGGGCTCTTTAAAGTGGTACCTCCAGGAATCGAACCAGGG
>JASLEN010000385.1 GCA_030151105.1 Dysgonomonas sp. | reverse complement strand
GAAGAATCGGTTAAAGGTCAAATTCCTATACTGTTCGACATGAGCCCATGCTTTTATACTTTCATGGAAGGTTTCAAACGTACCGATATGAAAGTTTATGATCCTATTGAATTCATGTATGAACATGTGATGCCAAAGCTGGAGGTCAAAAATAAGAAAAAAGAGACTGTCGTGTTCCCTGTTTGCTCCGTGAAGAAAATTGCAAAGGAAGATATGCTTTATGAACTTTCGTTGCAATGTGCTGAAAAGGTTACATTGGTAGAGAGCAATTGTTGTGGATTTGCTGGTGATAGAGGATTTACTTATCCAGAATTAAACAAGCATGGATTGAGAGATTTGAAATCACAGATTCCAGAGGATTGTAATGCTGGATATTCTACAAGTAGAACGTGTGAAATAGGAATGTCGGAGCAAGCTGGAATCAATTTTAAATCTATTTTTTATCTAATTGAAGAAGTCACTCGCTAAAAAGCTACTTAATTATTCTTAAAGCCTCATTTTCTCCAAATAAACGAGCACTAATAGTTGGGATATACTGCCTTTTAAGCTATTTTTGTAGCCTAAAATCATAGAGCTATAAAGAGGTTTAAACAAATATTTTTAACTACGCTAGGTATCGTCTTAGGACTACTCGCTTTAGTTTTTGGTCTGCTGAATACAAAGGCAGTACAGAATTATGCCAAAGATTTTATTGTAGAAGAACTTACTAATAAGTTAGATACTGATTTAGGTATTGGGAAGCTATATTTTAGACCTTTTAATACTGTTGGTTTAGATAGTTTGTATCTCTATGATAGAGATGACAACAAAATATTAATTGCTGGTAATATCTCAGCATCTATCGACTTGTTTGAGTTGATGAAGAAAAATATTGTTGTTTCATCAGCTCGACTTTCTGATTTTGACGCTTATCTGTCGAAAGAATCTAAGGATTCAACACTCAATATACAATTTATTATAGATGCTTTTCAGTCCAAAGATGACAAGCCCAAGAGTAAACTTCAAATAAAACTGAATGCAATTAATATCGCAAATGGAAGCTTTCATTACGATATATTAGATACAAAACAAGCTTTCGGAAAATTTGATCCTAACCACATAGCAGTTAAGGATTTTAATGCGAAGCTGGCTCTAAAGTCATTGCAAAGTGATTCTTTAAATATACAGGTTCGAAAATTAGAATTAAAAGAGAAAAGTGGTTTTGAAATTAATAATCTAGTTGGACGCTTTATTACTCAAAAAGAAAATGTGTCTATCAAAGGGTTTGAACTACTACTACCCGACTCTAAAGTTGAAGTTGCAAAGCTCGATTTAGTTTTACCACAAAAAAGAGATTCCACAACTACTCATGAACATGATGAGAATGATCTAAAACTAGATTTTAGTCTTTCTCAATCCTATATTTCTCCAAAAGATTTAGCAGCATTTGTTCCAGAACTAAGGTCACTAAGTGATCGTGTATATATAAAAGCTGATATTTCGGGCTTGGAACATAATCTTACAATGTCTAACCTTAATTTGAGGTTTGGCAAATCGTTGAGATTGACAGCCAATGCTGAAATAAAAGATTGGTACGATGATGGAGATGCCTATATGTTGGCAGCCGTAGATGAATTAACATTTTCGGGGAATGATGTTGAACGAATTGCAAATACATTTTCTAAGAAGAAAGTTTCTCTGCCTCAAGGAATATTAGAGCAAAAAAACATATCATTTCAAGGAGATATTTCTGGGTATATTAATCAGCTAACAGCTTTTGGTTCATTAGATACTGATAATGGAGTTGTAAGAACAGATGTGTTAATAGGTTTTAATAAGAAAGAAAAAGTTTTCTCTTATGCCAAAGGGAAAGTATATACCAATGATTTTGAACTTGGGAAATTTTTAGGAAATAAAGATTTAGGAAATACATCATTTAGTATAGCTGTAGATATTGCTAAGCCTTTGTACAAAGAGCTACAAGGTACTGTGAAAGGGCAAATTCATGATTTTCAGTTCAAAGACTATACTTATGAAGATATTGTTGTTGATGTTCATTATGGAGCTAACAAGGTTGATGGTAGCTTGAATATAAATGACAAGCATGGGCATATCAATTTGGAGGGAATGCTAGATCTATCAAATAAGAAACTGCCAAAACTAAATGTGGATGCTCAAATAAAAGATGTGCAATTAGGTAAGTTAAACCTATTGAATGGTTTTGACAACTCTTATCTGTCATTTGATCTTGATGTGGATCTTGAAGGAGCTAATGTGGACAATGTGGAAGGACACATTTCGATAAATGCGCTTGAGTTTATGAGGGATCAAAAGACTTTTAATCTTGAGAAACTCCTTGTTTTAGCTAGTGGACAGTCTATTGATGATAATCGGAAAATAGAATTGAAGTCAGACATCATAAATGGAGAGATTGAAGGACAAAGCTCAATGAAGGATTTGGGTAATAGTTTGAAGTGTACTTTACATGAATACTTACCTGCTCTACTTCCTCAAGATAATAGAAAACCTATTTTATTAAATAATTTCAAATTTAAGTTTGATATTGAAAATACAGAAAAACTGAGTGATATTCTGAAATTACCAGTTGTTCTTTATCAGCCAGCCTCTATAAAAGGTCATTATAATGATGAAACTGATATTTTTTCTTTAAATATAAATACTCCGCATATCTTAGCTGGAGGTATGAAAATACGTTCAGGAAGTGTTTCTGCAACCACCAATGATGGTGCATTGTCAGCTATTGTCAAAGCTCAGTTGGAGGGAAAGAACCAAATACAAAATGATATCACAATAGCATCCTCTGCAAAAAATGATGAAATCGTTACTCAAATTGATCTTATAAATAATAGTAAACATAGAGCAGAAGGGACATTCAAAATACTCACTGAATTTGATCATCTAGGAAGAAAAGATGGCTTAAGAACTCGCATATCCATTGATGAGAGTAAGTTATTACTTAATAATGCGAACTGGAAGTTAGAAGAAACGGCTATTACAATAGATAAGAAAGTTGTTGATGTAGATAATTTCTGGCTTTATACAGAAGATGGAAAACAGGAACTGAAAATTCATGGGAAATATTCTCAAACTGATCCTGCTGCAATTCTAAAAACGCAGCTGCGAGATATAGATTTGGAATATGTATTTGAGACTTTAGCTATTGATGCTCTTAGGTTTGGAGGTGCAGCTTCTGGAGATTTATATCTATCAAGTATTGATGAAAAACCGTATGCCAATACGAATCTTAAGGTTCGGGATTTCAAGTTCAATGGTACAGAATTAGGTTCTTTAGAATTGTTTAGTGAGTTAAATGATGAAACTAAAGAGGTAATTTTGGATGGGAAAATCCTGACAAAAGAAAATAAAACAACTAAAGTAAATGGAGTTATAGATCCTATAAAACAGGGACTTTCTATTCACTTTGATGCAGATAGCATTGACATTGGTTTCTTGCATCACTACGCAGCATCTATTTTTGACAAAATAAGTGGAAGAGGTACAGGGCATGTGCATTTGCATGGAGACTTTTCGAATGTAACAGTAGAGGGTGTAGCCAATGTTATAAATGGAAATATTGGAATCAAATTTCTAAATACTGACTATACTTTTTCTGATGTTATCTATCTGCGAGAAGGGCTTATCTATTTCAATGATATAGAGTTTGTTGACAAGTTCGGGAATATAGCTTATGCCAATGGTAAGGTTGTGCATGATTATTTCCGTGACATAATGTATCATATAGAATTGAGTGCAAATAACTTCTTAGTGTATAATGCTACAGAGGCTACCAATCCTATTTTCTATGGACAGGTATTTGGTAGCGGTAAAGGGATACTAGGAGGTGATGAGCGAGAGATTAATATTGATATCAATATGCAGACGCAAGAAAATACACTTGTGCGCATGAATTTTATGGAAGATGAGATAAATGAATACTCATTTATAACCTATAAAGAACCAGATACACTAAATGTAGAAGGTGAAAAGAAAATGACTCTTGCCCCTATTGCTGCTAAATCGGATATGAATATCAATATGAATTTTTATATTGATGCTACACCAGATGCTACTTTCGAGTTATTGATGGATCCAGTGGGTGGAGATATTCTTAGAGGTTCAGGTAGTGGAGCAATGCAGTTTGTATGGAGCTCGAAGCTAGAACCTAAGTTGTATGGAACATTCAATGTAAATAGAGGTAGTTACAACTTTACGTTTCAACGTATAATGGAGAAAAAATTCTCTATTCAAGATGGTAGTACAGTGCAGTTTAGAGGAGACCCATTCCAAGCAACATTGGATGTAAATGCTATTTATAAACTAACAGCTTCTTTGAGTGATTTGGATAATGACTTAGTTCGACAAAGTGGTCAAGCAAGTGTGCCTGTGCAATGTGTCTTGAATTTGACAGGACCATTGAAACAGCCTACAGTCGGTCTTGATATCAATTTTCCAACAGTGAACGCTGATGTAGAGCGCCAAATAAAGAGCTATATGGATACCGAGGATATGATTAACAGACAAGTTACTTATCTTCTATTGCTCTCTAAATTTTATACTCCTGATGCTGGAAATGTGGCAAATCCTTCGTCCGACTTTGCTGTTATGGCATCAGCTACCTTGTCTAATCAGTTGACTAAAATCGTTAGTCAAGTTGATGATAGATGGCAGTTGGGCACACATATACGAATGAGTGATGCTGAAATGACAAATACGGAAGTAGAGCTGCTGTTGTCAAGCCAATTGTTAAATGATAGGCTTCTTATCAATGGTAATTTTGGTTATCGTGATGATCCTTTTATCAATCAAAATGCTGTGATAACAGATATTGATATCGAATTCTTATTGAATACTTCTGGTACTTGGCGATTGAAAGCTTACAATCACTACAATGAGAAGTTCTACTATCTTCAAGATATGAAAGGCATAAACACTCAGGGAATAGGAATTATGTACCGAAGAGATTTTGACAAGCTAAAAGAGCTTTGGTTCAGAAAGAAAAAAATGTTAGTGCCTCCAAGTGGACTCCATCATGTGTTGCCTGACTCTACTAAGAA
>JASLEN010000085.1 GCA_030151105.1 Dysgonomonas sp. | reverse complement strand
GAACGAAATAACCTCTATTTTCGATTGGGCTCGTCGCAATGTTACTTCTACACTTTATATCTGTTGGGCAGCTCAAGCAGCACTCTATCATTTCTATGGTGTGCAAAAAGAACCTCTGAAAGAGAAAATGTTTGGAGTTTTCAAACACTCTGTTTCAGACCAGACGTTCCCTCTATTTAGAGGATTTGATGATGAGTTCTATATTCCTCACAGCCGACACACAACAGTGACAAAAAAAGAGATTCAGAAAAAATCGGCTCTAAACATTCTTGCTCAGTCCAACGAGTCGGGCATTGGCATCGTATCTTCTCGTGGAGGTAGAGAATTTTATTTCACAGGGCATTCCGAATATTCGCCTTACACACTGCACGACGAATATGTGAGAGATATAGAAAAAGGAATGAAAATAGACATTCCAACCAACTACTACAGAGATGACAACCCGAAGAACGAACCGATTGTGAAATGGAGAGGTCATGGTAATCTTTTGTTCAACAACTGGTTGAACTACTTTGTATATCAAAAAACACCTTTTGACATTACACTAATCAAAAAATTGAGCGAAATTTAAGCATAAGTACATTGAATACAAGAAAAATAGAACTACTAGCACCTGCCAAAAACATAGAATGCGGCATAGAAGCCATCAATCATGGAGCGGATGCTGTATATATAGGAGCTCCACAATTTAGTGCAAGAGCTGCTGCAGGAAATACTTTGGAAGATATCAAGGCATTGGCTGCACATGCACATCTTTTCAATGCTAGAGTTTATGTAGCACTCAACACCATACTGAATGATGAAGAGTTGCAAGCTACCGAAAAACTGATTTGGGAATTGTGGGAAGAGGCTAAAGTAGATGCTCTGATAGTACAGGATATGGGTATCATGATGCTCAATCTCCCCCCTATTCCACTACATGCAAGTACACAAATGGACAATCGCACTCCCGAGAAAGTGAAATTCTTGGAAGATGCTGGTTTCAAGCAGATTGTATTAGCTAGGGAATTGACTTTGGAAGAAATTTCGAAGATATCAAAAGAGATAACAACACCCCTAGAAGCCTTTGTACATGGTGCATTGTGCGTCTGCTATAGTGGACAGTGCTACCTTAGTGAAGCTCTATCGAAACGAAGTGCCAACAAGGGAGCTTGTGCACAATACTGCCGTCTGCCCTACGACCTAAGCGATGCCAATGGCGAAGAGTTGATTAGCAAAAAACATTTGCTATCTATGAAAGACTTGAATCTTTCGGACGACTTGGAAGCTATGATGGATGCAGGAGTTAGCTCTTTGAAAATAGAAGGTAGGCTGAAGGACGTATCTTATGTCAAAAACACAGTTGCTTACTACCGTAAAAAACTAGATCAGATATTTGCACGTCGTCCAGAATATCAACGAGCATCATCGGGATATTCAATCATCAACTTCACACCCAGTCTGGAAAAAAGTTTCAATAGAGGTTTCACAAAGTATTTCCTCTATGGTAGAACACATGAAGAAAGGATGTGGTCTGTGGATTCGCCTAAGTCCGTTGGAGAGCCTATCGGAAAGGTGGAAGAAGTAACGAAGCAATATATCAGATTAAATACAGACAAGCAGCTGAACAATGGCGATGGGCTTTGCTACTTTGATGTAGATGGTGAGTTGCAAGGTATTCAAGTCAATAGAGCAGAATATAATTTGATATACCCTTACGAAGTTCCAAACCTAAAGAAAGGAACAGAGGTATTTAGAAACTACGATCACGAGTTCGAAAAATCTCTACTCAGAAATAATACAGGTGAGCGAGAAATATTGACTCGAATCGAATTATCAGAGTCTCCTTTAGGATTCATTCTTAAAGCTATAGACGAAGACAATACTGCTGTCACAATAGAGATAGAACATCCTAAGGAATTGGCTAAGAAAGACCAAACGGAAAATATCAAAGCCAATCTGAGCAAAACAGGAAACACTATTTTTGAGATAAAGAACATTGTTATCCACTTTACCGATTCGTGGTTCCTACCTGCATCTGCTGTTGCAGAATGGAGACGCCAATTGATGGATAAACTTCGAGAAGCTAGGGTCAATAATTATCAGCATGAAATGGCAGAACACAAGCAAACTTTTCATGCATTTCCAACTAAGGGAATCACCTACTTGGGCAATGTGATGAATGATAAAAGCAAGTTGTTCTATACACAACATCAGTCCAATGTGTTGCAGCCAGCCTTTGAGAAGCAAGCGCAAAAAGACGTGCCACTGATGTTTACACGTCATTGCGTAAAACAATCACTAGGTTGGTGTCCAATCGAGGGTGGCGAAAAGCAACCCTTCAAAGAGCCATTCTTCCTGACTTACAAAGGCACTCGATTACAATTGACTTTTGATTGCAAAAACTGTGAGATGAAAGTCTTTAATGCGGTGCAATAAAGATATATTAACTAGAATAAAGAAACTATAAGCACAAATAGAAAATATTTCAATCTAGAAATTAGTATATTTGACTTAATAAAATTAGAAATTAACCAATGAGTGATAGCAAAACGTTGCGCACAATAAATTACATTTGGCCTCCAGCCATTATTGCAACTATCATCTTCTACCTTTCGTGCCTCATTGCTCCCAATGATGTGCCAGATGTAGAGTTTGACTTTCCAATAGAGACAGACAAGATTGTACATTTTTTGATGTACCTCGGACTAGCTGGCATAGCATCTTTCAATTACATATTCATTCACAAGGGGAAAATAATTATCCTCCGAATGTTGGCATTTGCGGTGCTTGTTCCCATATTATATGGTGGGTTAATTGAGATTTTACAAGACAACTATTTTGACAGAACAGGCGACTGGTTCGACTTTCTAGCCAATAGTTTGGGAGCATTAACATCTATCCCTTTTTCACTTTGCTTGAGAAAATGGATGCTGAAAAAAGAACAAATTAAACAAAACAATAAAGAATAAGAGAATTATGAAAGCATTACTCATTTCCATGGCATTACTGGCCTCTAGTTTTGGCTTTGCACAGCAGGCTGACAATTATCAATATAAAGTAAAAGTGGGCGATATGGCTCCCAACTTTACAATGGAGATGCCAACAGGAGAAAAAGTACAGCTATCGGATTTGAGAGGAAAAATCGTGATGCTTCAGTTCACAGCTAGTTGGTGCGGTGTATGTATCAAAGAAATGCCACATATC
The DNA here is from genome assembly GCA_030151105.1 of Dysgonomonas sp. Taxonomy (GTDB): domain Bacteria; phylum Bacteroidota; class Bacteroidia; order Bacteroidales; family Dysgonomonadaceae; genus Dysgonomonas. The sequence continues at coordinate 2,427 of JASLEN010000085.1, read as the reverse complement.
GAAAAAGACATCTGGCTAAAACATAAAAACAACCCTAACTTTGCCCTCTACGGAGTGGACAGAGACGAGCCAGCCGAAACGGTTCTCAAATTTGCAAAACGAACAGGTGTAACCTACCCTATTGGATTAGACCCAAAGGGTGGAATTTTTCAACTATTTGCCGAAGAAAGAGCGGGTATAACTCGCAACGTCATTATAGATAAAGATGGCAAAATAGTGATGTTGACAAGACTATTCAAAGAAGACGAATTTAAAGAGATGGTCGATCTTATCGACTCTCTATTGAAATAAGGGACGTAAACACCCTTTACTCGCTATCATGTACGGGTCCGAAGAGGGGCTGAGAGTGTAGCAAGAACGTTTATTATTAACTCATTAAAAAATGGCTTGGATTTTTCTCATACTAGCAGGATTATCAGAAATAGTATGGGCTTATGGTCTAAAGATGACCAATGGATTCACTCATATCGAGTGGAGTTTAATCACAATTGTATTCATGATTGTCAGTTTCTTTCTCTTTGCTAAATCGATGAAAGAAATACCTATCGGAACAGCCTATGCCGTATTTACGGGCATTGGTGCAGCTGGGACAGCTGTCGTAGGCATTGCAATGTTGGGAGAGGCAATCAACACAATGAAAATCGTTTCGTTACTCATCCTCATAGCAGGAATAGTGGGACTGAAACTAGTGGGCGAAACCAATAAAGAAGAAAAGGAGGTCAAAAAATGATTAGCTGGTTATTTCTTTTAATTGGTGGAGTATGCGAAGTGGGCTTTGTGGCAATGATGAAAAAGTCTAATGGCTTCAAAGTTCTAAAATACTCATTACTCACCGTCCTATTTATGATTATAAGTTTCTATTCCCTATCTCATGCTCTTATAGAAATTCCAATAGGAATTGGTTACGCCGTATGGGCTGGCATAGGAGCAGTGGGCTCGGTATTGGTGGGAATGCTCTTTTTCAATGAGTCGAAAGACATTAAGAAAATGTTGCTCATCACCATGATCATTATTGGAATTGTAGGGCTAAAATTATCTACAAATTAATTCAAACTCTTTTTTTAACATATTATTTGTATCCTTTTTCGATTGTCTTTTGTCTAATCTTATAGAAACAAAAAACGATAAATTATGGACAATACTTATCAAACAAAGAATGTGGAATCCACAGCGGAACTAGGCATGAATACAAATACTTATTTGATGTTGATGCATCTATCTCAATTGGCTGGTTTCTTTATGGTGGGATTAGGATTTGCTATGCCTATCATAATGTGGGCGGTGAACAAAGATAGAAGTGAAGAAATAGATAGACATGGAAAAAATATTTTCAATTTCATGATTAGCTACCTTCTCTATGCGTTTGGATTGGCAGTTGCAGGAGTAATCCTCACAATAGGAATCATAACCATTCCCATTGCATTAGTTTGCTTCCTCCTACTTGGCATTGTAGCTATGTTGCAAATTATTTTTTTGATAATAGCAACAGTGAAAGCCAATAGTGGAGAGTATTGGGAATATCCCATGATTATTCCCTTTTTCTACGTCAAAAGTTAAAAAAGCGTGAGCGTAAAGAAAATCCTAGGACTTGATTGTACTTGGGATTTTTGTTCCTAATCACTCATTTTAATTGAATTATAAATCAGATTACTGATTATAAAATCTTATATTTGTTAGAAGTACAAACATAAAAAAACAAAATATAATTATGGAAAATAACTCAAACGCAACACAACAACAGCCTAAGTACGAAAGTCCACAACAAGATAATACTCAAAGCAGCAACACGCTTGGTATGGAGCAAAACACTTACCTCATGCTAATGCATCTCTCTCAATTGGCAGGGATGATAATTGCAGGTCTAGGTTTTGTACTTCCTATTATATTATGGGCTACCAACAAGGATAAAGATGCTGAGATAGATAGACATGGAAAAAACATCTTGAATTTCATCATCAGTTGGTTTATTTATTATGCTGTATCAGCAATCTTAATTTTTGTACTTATAGGTATTCCTCTATTAATAGTGCTTGGATTTATGCAGCTAATATTTATCATAATAGCATCGGTGAAAGCAAATAGCAAGGAATTTTGGAAATATCCACTTACTATTCCTTTCTTCAAAGTGAGCTAAGAGAAGCAAAGCAACTATAAAGATCCCGAGATATAAGTCTTGGGATCTTTGATTATATTGAAACTATATTTAGATTCCTTTACTATGAAAACAACACTCATCAGAAGGCTCAAATACTACTATCCATTAGAGCGAATGCATGCATTTATTACATTTCCTCTTCTCTTTTTATATTCTTTAAGTACAAATAACACACTATCCATTTTATGGTTATTATATGGTCTAGCTCTCTGTATCTTTATACTCATCCAAGGTCAACATTATTGGAAATTAAAACTCTATAGCCTACAGGG
>JASLEN010000379.1 GCA_030151105.1 Dysgonomonas sp. | reverse complement strand
CCTTTATGGAGGACATGCTGTTATAGCAGTAGGACATTCACATCCACACTATGTGGCAAAAGTAACTGAACAATTGAATAAGATTGCGTTCTATTCTAACTCAATTGTGAATAAGCTTCAACAAGAATTGGCTGATAAACTAGCCGAGCAATGTGGATATCCCGACTATGATATTTTCTTAATCAACTCTGGTGCTGAAGCAAATGAGAATGCGATCAAATTGGCATCATTCCACAATGGACGAAAAAAAGTGCTTTCATTTGCTAAAGCATTCCACGGACGTACGTCAGTAACGGTTTCGGCAACAGATATTCCAGCATATAGCGCACCTGTGAACGAAAATAAGAATATAGTATTTGCCCCTTGGGAAGATATTGAGTTCGTTAAAAAAGAATTATCTAGCAAAGAATATACTTGCGTAATTCTTGAAGGAATACAGGGTGTGGCTGGTATCAAAGTGCCATCAAAAGCATTTATGCAAGAGCTTCGCAAAGTATGTACCGAAACAGGAACAATACTTATTCTCGATGAAATCCAATCGGGATATGGACGTAGCGGCAAGTTTTTTGCTCACCAATATATGGATATAAAAGCTGACTTGATAACTGTGGCAAAGGGCATTGGAAATGGGTTCCCTATGGCGGCAGTCCTCATCAATCCTATGTTCAAGGCTGTACACGGACAACTAGGAACTACCTTTGGAGGAAATCATCTGGCTTGTGCTGCTGCAATCGCAGTGCTTGACATTATGAAAAATGAAAAGCTAGTGGAAAATGCCGAAAAGGTTGGAGCTTACTTGATGGAAGAGTTGAAGAAACTTCCACAGATAAAAGAAGTTCGTGGACATGGGCTCATTATCGGAATGGAGTTTACAGAACCGATCAAAGAAATACGCTCGAAACTATTATTTGAGCACAAAATATTTACAGGAGCAACTGGTACTCATGTTATTCGCCTACTTCCACCCCTTACATTGACTTTAGAACAAGCAAAAACATTCTTAGACGAATTCAAAAAAGTAATTTGATAGATTATCAATCAAATAGAGAAAAGTGTTCCTTTAGGGGAGCACTTTTTTTGTTTCAGGGAGGAGAGAGCATTGTAAATGGAAAAGCAGGAATATTGCGCAATATCAAAAAGACAAACAACAACGCTACAAAAGCGTAGGCATGCCAAGGCTTGAAGTTCAGATACTTTGCAAATTGCTTGTTCCCCACTAAATAAATTTGTCCCAAAACAAAATAGCTATAAAGGAGGAAAGGCAGAATAATTATAATTAAAACATTGTGCCTCAAGGCTGATAATATTTCTCCATGCAATAGATAATAGAATGCTCGTTGCCCTCCACAACCTGGACATTGCCAGCCTGTGATATCATGGAAGTTACATTGCACACTCCATACATCTCCACTTGTCAAGTAATATTTGTAATAGACAAATACAACAACAATGGGGATGACAATCAATACAATATTACCGACTATTTTTCGCATCTACTTATTATGAATAAAAAAAGAAAGGTAACCTAAAATAACTTAGATTACCTTTTCTGTATAAAATATTATTGCTTATTGTAGGTTTTCTAGAGCCTCCATGTAGCTTTCCATAAAGGTTTCGAAACCTCCAGCAGACATGATTGCCACAACCTGTACAATATTATAGATAAGTCCTAATCCTGTAAGCACCAAGCTCACTATTCCTATAATCTTAGCCGTTTGAGCACTGCTATTTGCACCATTCAAATCACCTTGATCAAACTTAGAATTCACTTGATTAGCGAATACGATACCAACGACACCTACAATTCCTCCAATACAACATGACGAACAAAGGATAAACCCAAGAATAGTAGCGACTATATTCATCGCCATATAGTTATTAGGCTTAGACTCTAATGGCAGTCCTCCATAATTAGTCTGACCATAGTTTGGCTGACCTTGATATTGTTGCTGCTGTTGCTGTCCGTATTGTGATTGCTGTTGATATTGTTGTTGTTGTTGTTGTTGTTGTGTTTGCTGCTGATAATTAGACTCCTGTCTATATTCAGGCTGTTGCTGATATTGAGGCTGTGCTCCACCATACTGAGGCTGACCTTGTGCTTGTTGTCCTTCATTGTTATTTGTAGGAGCTGATTCCTGAGTTGCATTGTGCATTGGCTCTTGAGGAATTGCAGGTGGTTGCTGAGGCTGCTCAGATTGAGGATTTTGCCCTTGGTTATTTCTGTTTTCTTGATTTTGTTCTGTCATAATCTTTTGTGTTTTCTGATTTTACCTCAAAAGTATAGATATTATCTAACAATTTAAAATATTTTTTCATTCTTATTTACATTCTAATAAATAAAAAGCGCCACACACGATATCTTAGATATAGGAAGTACAATTAATCTATAGCTATAAAAGAACTTTGTTTAAAATTTATGACAAAAAGGTTTGCATTATTCAAAAAAGAACTATATTTGTGACAGAATAACAAGAAATAACATCCAATGATGAAAAATCTATTCTTTGCATATTTTTACTTTTTTTACTTTTACAACAAAGGTGAACAGGGTTTTGTATGCTAAATTTGAATAAGAAAAGAAACAAATAATTATATAGAATCCTGTCCGAAACGACAGGATTTTTTTTTGAGCAAAAATTAATTTTATGAAAAAAGTTGCCATTCAAGGAGGATTAGGTGCATATCATGGTATCGCCGCCGAAAATTATTTTGGAGAAGAAGTCGAAATTGTACCTTGTGCTACATTCAAGGATATTTTTAAGAGTATCGACAAAGACTCTAGCATCATCGGCATCATGGCAATTGAAAACACCATTGCAGGTAGCCTTCTTCCTAATTATGATTTGCTCAAAGAACATAAGCTTCCTATTGCTGGCGAATACAAACAGCGCATTGCACACTGTTTAGCAGCACTTCCAGGGCAAACGATTCATGACATCACTGAAATTCAGTCACATCCTATTGCATTGATGCAATGCACTGATTTCATGAATAAATTACCCAATATCAGAATTGTGGAACATGAAGATACCGCCCTTGCAGCTAGAGATATTGCCCAAAACCAGAGCAAAGGGATTGCAGCCATTTGCAGCACCAGAGCTGCCGAAATCTACGGGTTGGAAATATTGGCAAAGGGCATAGAGACAAACAAACACAACTATACTCGTTTTCTGGTATTTGCACAACCTTGGGTGGTTGACGATTTGCAGAAAGAAGAAGTTAAAAATAAAGCTTCGCTAGTATTTACCACTCCTCACGTAGAGGGTAGCTTGTCACATGTTTTGTCTGTACTTTCGTTCTACAATATCAATCTCACCAAAATACAATCCTTGCCCATCATAGGCCGAGAGTGGGAATATCAATTCTATGTGGATGTTAAATTCTCTGATGTCACTCGCTTTCATCAAGCGTTACACGCCATCAATCCACTTACTACAGACCTTATTATTCTAGGGGAATATGTGGATGGAAGACAAAGTGTAGAATAAAACCACTCCAATTAAACTTTTCAACAATAACAAATCAACAGAATGAAAACGATTATACCAGCGCAACGCTTAGACACTATAAAAGAATACTACTTCTCTACAAAATTGAAGGAAGTGGCTGCAATGAACGCCGCAGGCAAAAATGTTATCAGCCTAGGAATAGGTAGCCCTGACCTTCCTCCATCGAAAGAGACTATTGATGCACTTTGCGAATCGGCAAAAAGCGAAGGAGTGCATGGATATCAACCTTATGTAGGTATTCCAGAACTTAGAAAAGCGTATGCAGATTGGTATCAACGTTGGTTCAATGTTTCGCTAGATGCTAACAAGGAAGTGCAACCTCTCATAGGTTCTAAAGAGGGTATCTTGCATATTTCGCTTGCATTTCTCAATCCTGCCGATGGTGTATTAGTACCTAATCCAGGCTATCCGACTTACACTTCTGTTAGTAAATTGGTGGGAGCTGATATTCATAGTTATGAATTGGATGAAAATAACGGTTGGCAACCCGATTTTGAAGCTCTAGAAAAATTAGA
>JASLEN010000075.1 GCA_030151105.1 Dysgonomonas sp. | reverse complement strand
GTCTGCACTTGCAAATAGCGATCTATTTATTCCAGAAAATAAGATTTGAGGATTGATAGAAAGTGTTACTCCATCTTCGCCCAATTCTTTTGGTTGTGGATAGTCATCTCCATTTTGCCCAATGAAATTATATTTTCCATTATGGAAATAGATGAATGTTTCCAGATTTTCACTATTTATTTCAAAAGTCAAAGGTTGCTCAGGAAGTTCTTTCAATGGGTCAAGCAAATTTTTTGCATCCACTGCAAATTTACCTTCACCCTCTGCTTCAGCCAATTCGATAGACGTTACCAAACGAGTTTCAGTATCTGCTGCTGTAAGGGACAAAGTTGTTCCTTTGAGCTCCAACAAGAAGCAATCTAATATAGGCAGAGTGTTTTTTGAATTTATCACCTTACTAATTGCCTGTAAGTGGCTTAACAAAGCGGTACTAGATACTACAAATCTCATATTCGATATCGTTTTATATTGTTCTGGAAATTTCCTTTTTTTAATGAAACAAATATAGAGAAAATATCCTTTTCAAACAAACAACTATTCTCTATATTGTAGAGTTATAGGATGTATCTTTCAGTTTTTTTAATAACTTTGTCAAAATAGGTTGAAAACTTTGCACCAAAATTTTAATAAAACATATGCAAACTCTGTCAGTTATAGTGCCTTGTTTTAATGAAGAGGCTGTGATTCAGGAGTTCTACAACAGGACAAAAAATGTGCTCAATGGAATGAGTGATGTGGAATCTTTTATCGTTTTCATCAACGACGGAAGCAGAGACAAAAGTCCATTCATACTCAACGAATTGGCGGAGAAAGATGATCATGTAAAAGTGATTCATTTTTCTCGAAATTTTGGGCATCAACCTGCCGTAACAGCTGGACTAAACAACTGCGAAACTGACTTGGCAATCATCATAGATGCCGACCTGCAAGATCCTCCTGAACTTATCCCAGACCTTGTGAAAACTCATCGTGAAGAAGAAGCAAGTGTGGTTTATTGCGTACGTAAAAAACGACAAGGAGAAACTATTTTCAAGAAGTTTACAGCTAATATGTTTTATCGTACAATGAACAGAATGTCGGAAGTGGAGTTTCCTAGAGACACTGGCGATTTCCGATTGGTGGACAGAAAAGCAATCAAAGCATTCAATAGCTTGAAAGAAAGAGGGAAATATATCCGAGGTCTTGTTACATGGATTGGGTACAAGCAAGTACCATTCTACTACGATAGAGATGCTCGCTTTGCTGGCGAGACAAAATATCCACTAAAGAACATGATCAAATTTGCCAAAACGGCAATGCTCTATTTTTCGAAGAAACCGCTAAAGATGTCTATCACATTGGGAGTAACTGCTTGCCTTATTGGCTTCTTTTATGCTCTGTGGGTGTGGTTTGGGCATTGGTTTGGATTTACGAATGCTGAGTCTGGTTGGTCTTCAACAGTGATGCTAGTAATCTTCTTTGGAGGAGTACAATTACTAACAATCGGGGTACTAGGACAATACATTGGCGTACTGTTTGATGAGGTGAAAGGACGACCAGAATACATCATCAATGAGATGATCAATTACGAAGGTAAAGAATAAACATAACTATATTTTTCCCGACCTAATCATGAGCTCGCTTTTATTCTAAAGTGAGCTTTTTTGTATATTTTTCAAAACTATTCAATGGACATCATTCCTTCACGAAAAAATCTTACCTTTGTATGTCCTGCAAGCGAATGGTATATAAAGAAACATACTTTCAGAACTATAACTAAGTTTTTTGGTTATACTAAAGGACAATAACAATACATATTCAAACAAACTTGTGCCTAGCGTAGCACAAATTCAAATACACCGAGTTTTCACTCATTCTTATGGCAAAAAAGAATACCGACAAAAAAATTAGTCCCAAAGTAGATTCATTTATAGAACTAATAAAAAAAGAACGCCCTCGATTTTTATCAGGGGTGTCATTCATTTTTATTGGAGCATATAGTTTACTGGCACAAATTTCGTTTTTCTTTACTGGAGCAGCAGATCAAAGTAAGATTGAAAACAAATCGTTTTGGGATTTGATGTCCGAAAAACAGTTTATCACAAACTGGACAGGTGTGGCAGGAGCTTACATTGCAGAGCGAACCATCAATCAATGGTTAGGTATATTCTCTCTAGCAGTATTTGTTCTGCTTATCATCCTTGGACTAAACTTGATGAGAGTTATCAAGATTAATACGATCAAGTATTTTCTACTTACCGCCTTCATTGCCATCTGGGGGTCTATAACCTGTTCGCTCACTTTATCCAAAGCCATCTCCGAAACTCATATTATATGGGGTGGAGCTCATGGACAGTACATAGAACATTTGCTAGAAACATTGATTGGCATACCAGGGTTGGTATTACTTTTGCTTCTACTCTTCATCATCTTCTTAGTGATTGTAAAGAAGGATATTATGGATTCTATCCGCAACCTGCTACTTAGATTTGTAGGAAAGAAAGAAAGAGAAGAAGAGATCGATTTTGAAGAAGAGGAAATTATAGAGGAAGAATCAAAAAAACAAAGCTGGTTCAGCAAACTATTTAGTAAAAGAGACGAATTGCTAATTGACGAGGAAGAAGAAATTATAGAAACAAAAGCTCCCCTCTTTGATGAAGATGTAGTTCCAGAGTCGATATACAGCGCAGAAGATTTAGATGATAAAATAATAACCCCAACTTCATCCACCAAACCTAAGGGTTCTAACAGCTTTGAGGTTGTGATGGCTGAGGAGGAAGAAGTAATAGTTGAAGCTCCCATTATAGAACCAACACCTATAGTAGAGAGACCAAATATGACTATGGTGGGTGATGAAGAAATGGAAGAATATGACCCTAAGCTAGATCTTTCTCATTATGCATTCCCTACCAATGCCCTACTGAAGGTGTATGACACTACGGGCAAAGAGGTGGACATGGAAGAGCAAAACAACAATAAAAATAAGATTATCACTACCCTCCAAAACTATGGGATAGAGATAACCTCCATAAAAGCAACTGTAGGACCAACCATTACTCTCTACGAAATTGTACCCAAAGCTGGTGTTCGTATTTCTAAAATTAGAAACTTGGAAGACGATATTGCTCTAAGCTTGTCTGCATTAGGAATTCGTATCATTGCACCTATTCCAGGCAAGGGAACAGTGGGGATAGAGGTTCCTAATAAAGACCCTCAGATAGTATCAATGCAATCAGTTATTGTATCTAAGAAATTCCAAGAGGCAAAAGGAGAACTACCCGTTGCTATTGGGAAAACGATAACTAACGAAACATTTGTTTTCGACCTTGCCAAACTTCCCCATCTACTTGTGGCTGGTGCTACAGGACAAGGAAAGTCTGTAGGGCTGAATGCAATCATTACTTCTCTATTATATAAGAAGCACCCTGCCGAAATGAAGATGGTACTAATTGACCCTAAGATGGTTGAGTTTAGTATCTACTCCACTATCGAAAAACATTATTTGGCAAAGCTTCCTGATGAAGAAAAAGCAATCATTACGGATGTTACTAAGGTAACTCAGACCCTTACTTCATTGACTGTGGAAATGGATGAGCGCTACGAATTGCTGATGAAAGCAGGCGTTAGAAATATCATTGAGTACAATGATATGTTCAGAAGACGAAGGCTGAGTCCAAGAAATGGGCATAAGTTTTTGCCTTATATGGTTATTGTTATTGATGAGTTTGGAGACTTGATAATGACGGCTGGAAAAGAAATAGAAATGCCAATTGCACGTATTGCTCAAAAGGCTCGTGCCGTGGGTATGCACTTGATTATAGCAACACAAAGACCTACCACAAATATCATTACAGGAACAATCAAAGCCAACTTCCCTGCAAGGATGGCATTCCGTGTAATGTCGCAAATAGACTCTCGTACCATTTTAGATCAATCGGGAGCGAATCAACTGATTGGTCGTGGAGACTTATTATTCTCACAAGGGAGCGACTTAGTTCGTATTCAGTGTGCCTTTGTGGATACGCCAGAAGTACAAGAAATAACGAACTACATTGGAGGTCAGCAAGGATACGCCACAGCATTCGACTTACCTGAATTTGTGGGCGAAACAAGTGATGCGGTAGCTGGAGTAGATTTGAATGAAAGAGACTCCCTATTCGATGAGGCTGCTCGATTGATTGTAGTGCATCAATCTGGTTCTACATCGCTCATTCAGCGCAAATTCTCCATTGGGTACAATAGAGCGGGACGCTTGATGGATCAGTTGGAAGCTGCGGGCATTGTAGGTCCAGCTCAAGGAAGCAAACCTCGTGAAGTCTATATCATGGACGAATATAGCTTGGAACAAAAACTATCATCCTTAGACGAATAAAATAGAAGTCAGAACTCTGCTTTTTGAGAATATCTCTTTTGTATTGTTATTTCTCTCCAATTATTTATTATCTTGAGTTTATCAAATAACAAATAATGACACAAAAGCTATGCGAAAAATATTTATCATCAACGGTGGACAACAATACGAAAACGAAGGAGGAGAATTCAACCACACCCTAGTTGCATGGGGCAAAGAATACTTTGACCAAATAGGTGCAGAAGTAAAAGTATCCAACAGTGCTGAAAAATATGATGCTAAAGAAGCCGCAGAGAATATGATGTGGGCAGACTTAGTAATTTATCACATTCCAGTTTGGTGGTTTCAAGTGCCTTATAACATGAAACAATATATGGACGAAGTGATGGAAGCTGGGCGAAAACAACTATATAGAAACGACGGACGTAGCCGCACAGTAGAACCTAAACTACACTATGGGACAGGTGGCTTGATGAATGGTACTCCTTATTTCATTACTACAAGTTGGAACGCTCCAGAGGAGTCATTCTCTGTAGAAGGCGAATTCTTTCATGGAATGACGGCTGATGATGTATTTGTTGGAGTACACAAAATGAATGAATTTATGGGGATGAAACGTCTCGAAGGAATGCACTTCTTTGATATGCAGAAAGATATAGATGATGAGAAATTCAAACGATTGAAAAAAGAATACATTGCCCATCTCGCACAAATAGGAAAATAACAGATTTCAACACAAACTATAAATACACTACACAATGTTTGACAGACTAGTAGAAAAGCCCAAAGAGAGAGGAAGCCTCCGAAAATATTGGGGTAAAGAATATTTCATACTCAAACGCAAATGGAAGTGGCTGACTGATGGTACTAAATATACATCTCGTTATTCTAAAGCGATGTGCCCATATAGCATCATCAAGCATAAATCATTTCTTCTGCGTCCTCTCAAGGATGTGGATATGATTTTGCAACACAACAAGGTGACCAATCTTCGTTTGGCAATAGAGAAAATTAGCGGAACGACTCTACTCCCTGGACAAACCATGTCTCTCTGGAAATTGGTAGGTCGCCCAACAAAGTCTAAGGGCTATTTGGATGGACTTGTACTCCACAACGGAACAACTACTAGAGGCGTAGGTGGAGGTTTGTGTCAATTGGGAAATCTTCTTTTCTGGATGGTACTACATAGCGATTTAGATATTGTAGAGAGATATCGTCATGGGTTTGACGTTTTCCCAGATATCAACCGAACAATCCCTTTTGGCTGTGGAGCAACACTTTCTTATAATTATATTGACTTTCAAATAAAAAATAATACAGAAGAATCCTACAAAATTAATCTTTGGCTAGATGATGAATATCTAAATGGAGAACTTCTATCTTCGCAACAATACAATCATACGTTCAAGATAGTAGAAACAGATCATCAGATCAAACAACAATGGTGGGGTGGATATACTCGCCACAATAAAATCTGGAAGCAACGTTTTTCTCTTTCAGGAGACTATATCAACGAAGAGCTAGTAGCCGAGAACCATGCCATAATGATGTACAATCCCTTGCTTGAAAAAGCCGAGCCAGTTTCTCCCCAATATGACTAAAGAAGAGCTACAAATAAAGGCAAAAGAAATTGATAGCATTATCCGAAAAGGACTATGGTTTGATATGACTGTCTTGAATTATGACGGTTGGCGACTATCTGTAGCGGGCAGCACCGACCTCACTTATTATCATACTTTAGAAATTATTTTTGCAGATGTGTCTTTTATCAGAGGGCATATCAATTTTTGGAAGTCCGATACCACACAAGTTGTATTCAGCATTCCTGAAAATGAAAGAGACTTGAATCTGAAATATAATATAGAAGAAGGTTATCAGCTTTTTATTTTCAAAAATGAAGATTTCCCCAATAATGATATTGTTATTGCAGCAGCAAGTTTAGAATACTTCGACTATTCTGACAACCCAATTCTATATTATGAAAAGGAAGAGAAAGAAAAGGATTCTTAACTTCCCGAAATGCGCAATAAATATTAAAATCGAAGTTTTTTTGTTACATTAGCCTATTCAAAAAAGTCTTTTAAATAGTAGAAACTAAATTATAAAAAGACAATTAGAATTATGAATAGAATTATTTTCAGTACACTCTTTTTCTTCCTTTTAGGAATATCTCCCATCTTTGGACAAAATGCTAAATCGATCCTAGACAAAGCCGCCGAAAGTTATGCTAAGTCAGGAGCTGTGACGGCTAAATTCACTTTGGATACCAAGGAAGTAAAATCAAATCAGATTTACAGCCAAGATGGAACTGCACACATGAAAGGCGACAAATTTAAGATAGAAGTACCAGAAGCTATCACTTGGTTTGATGGCAAAACTCAGTGGATATACATCAAAGATAACGAAGAGGTGAACATAACCAACCCTACAGGTGCAGAACTACAAGCCATTAGCCCATCCATGTTATTTTCGATCTACAAATATGGTTATGATTTGAAGTATAATGGAGAAAAGGTAGTGAAGGGAAAGACTGTCTTAGAAGTGGAAATGACAGCTCAAAGCAAAAAGATAGAATTGAAAAAAGTAGTTGTCCAAATTGACAAATCAACAAATACATTCTCTAAGATTGTGCTCACTGACACAAATGGAATGGAGAATACACTTACCATAAATAGCTATAAGGCAAACAACTCACTCACAGACGCTGACTTTGTATTCAAAGCAAAGGATTATCCAAAAGCTGAATTGATAGACTTGCGATAAGAAAAGAATAGCCTATCAACAATATTTTGGCAAGATAGAAAGAATTGATAGGATTTGCTTTTGATAGTTATTTTCTATACATTTGCAATAGATATAAATAAAACATATAAATAGAAATAAAGACAATGGAAAAAACACGCTGTTTAATTATCGGATCAGGACCAGCAGGATACACTGCTGCAATCTATG
>JASLEN010000504.1 GCA_030151105.1 Dysgonomonas sp. | reverse complement strand
TAGAGTTCGAACTTCATACCATGAAGACTATGGGATTCCCTGGATATTTCCTTATCGTACAGGACTTCATTGCTGCGGCTAGAGGAATGGGCGTAGCCGTAGGGCCAGGACGTGGTTCGGCAGCAGGTTCGGCAGTTGCATATTGTTTAGGGATTACAGATATTGACCCAATTAAATATGACTTACTATTTGAGCGTTTCTTAAATCCAGACCGTATATCGATGCCCGATATTGATATCGACTTTGACGATGATGGACGTGGAGAGGTGCTTCAATGGGTGACTCAAAAGTATGGTAAGGAGCGTGTAGCACATATTATCACTTATGGAACGATGGCTACGAAGTCAGCTATTAAAGATGTTGCTCGTGTGCAACAACTACCTCTTTCAGAGTCTAATAGATTGGCGAAGTTAATTCCAGATCGTATTCCAGATAAGAAAAAAGTAACTTTGAAGGATGCCATTGAGTTTGTGCCCGAATTGAAAGAGGCTGCAAATAGTAGCGATCTTACTATGCGCGACACCCTGAAATATGCTCAAATGCTCGAAGGCAACGTGAGAAATACAGGGGTGCATGCTTGTGGAATCATTATTGGACAAGATGATATTTCGAATGTTGTGCCAGTAAGTACGGCAGAAGATAAGGATACGGGAGAAACGTTCTTAGTTACTCAGTATGAGGGTTCTGTGATTGAGGAAACAGGCCTTATCAAGATGGATTTCCTTGGACTAAAGACCCTTTCAATTATCAAGGAAGCTATTGAAAATATCAAACATACTACAGGACAAGATATTGATATTGCTCAAATTTCTCTTGAGGACGAAAAAACCTATGAGCTATATAGCCAAGGACGAACAACAGGAACATTTCAGTTTGAGTCGGCAGGGATGCAGAAGTATTTGAAGGAATTGCAACCTTCCAAATTTGAAGACCTTATTGCGATGAATGCGCTATATCGACCAGGTCCGATGGATTATATTCCTTCGTTCGTAGCACGTAAACATGGGCGAGAAGAGATTGCTTATGATATACCTATTATGGAAAGGTATTTAGATGATACCTATGGGATTACGGTCTATCAGGAGCAAGTCATGCTTCTTTCACGTTTGCTCGCTGATTTTACTCGTGGTGAATCGGATGAGTTGCGTAAGGCGATGGGTAAGAAGTTGATAGAGCAAATGAATAAGCTCAAAACTAAATTCCTCGAAGGAGGTAAAAAGAATGGGCATGAAAAGAAGGTACTTGAAAAAATATGGTCCGACTGGGAAAAGTTTGCGTCTTATGCGTTTAATAAGTCGCATGCTACTTGTTATTCTTGGGTTGCCTATCAAACAGCTTGGTTAAAAGCTAATTATCCAGCTGAGTATATGGCTGCGGTACTTTCTCGAAATCTGTCGAATATAACGGAGATTACGAAGTTTATGGACGAGTGTCGTGCCATGGATATGAGTGTTTTGGGGCCTGATGTTAATGAGTCTTTCTCCAAATTTGCAGTAAATGCAGAAGGTGATATTCGTTTTGGAATGGCTGCAATAAAAGGAGTCGGGGCTGGTGCTGTAAATGATATTATTATAGAACGTGAAAAAAATGGACCATTCACAAGTTTGTTCAATTTTGTAGAACGTGTAAATCTTACGTCTTGCAACAAGCGAAATGTAGAATCTCTAGCTTTGGCAGGCGCATTTGACGCATTTACAGAGATTAAGCGAGAACAATTTTTTGCTGTAAATAGTAAAGGTGAGTCTTTCATAGACTCACTTATTAAATATGGGAATAAATTTCAAACGGATAAACATCAAGCCGAAAATTCATTGTTTGGTGACGATTCTTCTTTTGATATTGCTACTCCCGAAATCCCATTTGCTGAAAGTTGGTCAGATTTGGAATTATTGAACAAAGAGCGCGAATTGATCGGGATTTACCTTTCGGCTCATCCACTAGATGAGTATTCTTTGATATTAAACCATGTTTGTAATATTGGAGTTGCAGAGCTGGAAGATAGAGATGCGTTAGCAAACAAGGAGGTCGTTTTTGGAGGACTGGTGACAGACTCAAGAGAAGGAATAACTAAACGAAATAGTCCTTACATGATTATAAAGGTGGAGGACTTTACGGGTAGTGGTGATATTGCCTTATTTGGAGATGATTACATTAATTTTTCGAAATATGGTCGTGCAGGATTATATTTGTTTGTTAGAGGTAGGATACAAGGGAGGCATTATGCGCCCGATCAAATGGAGTTGAAAATAAATTCGATTGATCTTTTACCTCAAGTGAAGGATAAATTGATAGATAAAATAACAATTACATTACCTTTGCACGATATGACTACACAAATGATTGAGGAACTTGCCGATTTGACAAAGAAACGTCCTGGAAATTCTCTATTGTATTTTGAAGTCATAGACGGAGAGAAGAATATGAAAGTTGATCTTTTTGCAAGAAGTCTGAAGGTAGATGTTAGTCGAGAATTGGTTGATTATTTGACTAGTAACGAAAATTTACTTTTTAGAGTGAATTAGGTTGGTGAAATTTTAGCTATTTTCGATAAATAGTTAATCATCTTTATGTATGGTGTTTAGGTCAGATATTCTTTGTTAAGTCAATTCGGAAATATTTGATAGTATAGATTTAATTGATTAGCTTTGTTTTTG
>JASLEN010000014.1 GCA_030151105.1 Dysgonomonas sp. | reverse complement strand
ATGGGGTGGCAAATCGCACTTCGGTCTAAAAATGTCTTTGGTCCTTACGAAGTGAAAACAGTTCTGGCACAAGGAAATACCAAAATTAATGGACCTCACCAAGGTGGTTTAGTTCAAACACAGACTGGTAAATGGTGGTTCTTGCATTTTCAGGATAAAGGAGTGTATGGACGTGTTACACATCTGCAACCCGTTACATGGAAAGATGGCTGGCCTATTATGGGAATCAATGATAAGGACTATTGTGGGGAGCCTGTTTCTAACCATAAAAAGCCTGATGTAGGCAATACATTCCCATCTGAAACACCTTTGGATAGTGATGAATTTGATTCTGCTAAATTAGGTTTGCAGTGGTCATGGCATGCAAACCCTCAACAAAATTGGGGATATGCTTCTAACAAAGGGTATTACAGAATGTATGGACAATATTATGCAGAAGACTACTCTAATTTTTGGGATGTACCCAATTTATTGATGCAAAAGTTGCCAGCTGAAGAAATGACTACAACAATGAGAGCCACTCTCATATTGCAGAACGAAGGCGACAAAGCGGGGCTTATAATGATGGGACGCGATTACGCTTACCTTGCTCTAATTAAAAATAGAAATGGATATGAGCTAGAACAAATAGAGTGTATAGACGCAGAACAAAAGAATGCAGAACGAGAGGTCGCACGAATTGCACCACAGAATCTACAGATAGAAACAAAATTTAATTACCAAACCAAGCTGGAGTATGTCGATCTTTATTTCAGAATAAAGGTGAAAACGGGTGGACTGTGTACTTTTTCATACAGTACCGATGGGCATAAATATACAAGTATTGGCAAATCCTTTCAAGCTAAGGAAGGGAAATGGATTGGTGCCAAAACAGGAATATTTATTATGAACAAAGAGAAAGGAAGTCAGCGTTCGTGGATGGATATCGATTGGTTTAGGATAGAATAAATAGACGATTTAAGAAGAAAAATAATCTAAAAACATCATATTATGAAATTTGAAAAATTACTAATGGTTTTACCATTGGCTATGCTCTTGTTGTCTTCTTGTAGCAAAGAAGAAGTGGCAAAGTTGGATATAAACAATGAGCTGAAGTATAGTGAGAATCAGGTTCACCGAACTTTGTCTGAAATAAAAGGACAGGATAAAATGCCACGAAATATAATGGATAGTCTTGTTCATTGGAATCTGGTAAACATTGAAATATCTGAATGGACAGCTGGATTCTGGCCTGGTACACTATGGTATAATTATGAGAATACTCAGAGTACAGACGACTTGGCGGCAGCCACGCATTATACAGAACTATTGAAGCCCTTAACTACTTTACCTGCTTATGACCACGATTTAGGATTTCAACTCTTTTATAGTTATGGCAATGGGTATCGCTTAACAGGTAGAGAAGACTATAAACAAATAGTATTGAATGCAGCTGATACGCTAGCCACACTCTTCAATCCCAAAGTGGGAACTATCCTATCTTGGCCACGTGAGGTTGATAATGGGCGCTTTGCTCCATTTAATACTATCATGGACAATATGATTAATCTTGAGATGTTGTATTGGGCAGCCAAAAATGGAGGCAATAAGGAATTGTATGATATAGCTACTAAGCATGCCGAAATGACCATGAAGTACCAGTTTAGAGAAGATGGTGGAAATTATCATGTTGCTATATATGATCCACTTACTGGCGAATTCATTAAGGGACAGACGCATCAAGGATATAGTGATAGTAGCTTATGGGCCAGAGGACAGGCTTGGGCAATCTATGGTTACACCTTTGTCTACCGAGAAACGAGAGATGAGAGATTCTTGAAATTTGCAGAAAAAGTAGCGGATTTATATTTGGCGAGACTTCCTAGGGGTGAGTTTGTTCCGTACTGGGATTTTGATGCCCCAGATATTCCTAATGCTCCAAGAGATGCATCGTCCGCCGCTATTGTTGCTTCTGGGCTTCTAGAGCTTTCTCAATTAGAGAATGATAAAGTGAAGGGCGAAGTATATAAGAATGCAGCTGAAAATATGCTGATTGAGTTATCGTCTGATAAATATCAGAGTAGACAATCTAAACCATCCTTGTTACTCCACTCTACAGGACACTATCCCAATGGGTCAGAGATTGATGCTTCTATAAACTATGCAGACTATTACTATATAGAGGCATTAACTAGATATAAAAAAGTAATGAGTGGTATATCAATACAAAGAAATAACAAATGATGAAATATATCTTCCTAATAACTATATTTTTCTCTAGTTGTGCTGACAGTGATGTAGAATTTAGCGTGAGCAACAAATCAGACTTTGACCGAGTAGACGAGTTAGTTGAAATTCCTCTGTCGAAGATAGACAAGAGCCTAGTGATAAAAACGGGAGAAGTGTTGAATGTTGCAGACAATGAAGGGAATATTCTAGTTTCGCAAATTACTTATGACAAGAAGATAGTCTTTCAGCCTCAACTAAAAGCAGGTGAGACCAAGACGTTCAAATTTGTTTCGGCTCCTAGTCAAGATTTCGAACCACGTGTATATGCAAACTATCATCCAGAGAGATATGGCGACATGGCTTGGGAAAATGATAAAGTAGGTTTCCGATTCTATGGCGAACCGCTAGAAAAAATACAAGCTCCTACCAATGGGCTTGACCTATGGTACAAACGTACCTCTAAGATTGTGCTAGACGAATGGTACAAGAAAGATATAT
>JASLEN010000493.1 GCA_030151105.1 Dysgonomonas sp. | reverse complement strand
GAGAGTTTGATAAACTGAATCAAGGATCGTATAAAGACTTGTGGTTGTCAGGTACGTCGCATGTATCAACTTCTAATATAATGACGGGTGTATCTAACTTGTATAGAGGATATAATATGCCAAGCACAGCTTCAGAGGTGTGGACACATGACAATCCTAATGCTTCACGACCAGGGTATTTCCAAAAAGATAGTAGCTACGGTATTGGTGACTATTACAACAAGAAAATCTGGTATTTGAGATGTCGAAATATCACTCTGGGCTATACATTCAAAGGTCCTGAGAAAAAGAATATCTTCTCAAACGCACGTGTCTATTTTGATGTGAATAATCCATTTATATTCACAAATTATAAAGGTCTCGACCCTGAAACAGATAACTCAGCTTGGGCATATCCCAACGTGAGAACATTCAGTCTTGGTCTTGATATCACATTCTAAATCTATTTGCTATGAAAAAATATATAATTATAATTGCTAGCAGCTTACTAGTATTGAGTACTTTCAACTCTTGTGAAATTGAGAGCAAGCAATATGACGTAATTTACGATAACCTTTTGCCCAAGGATGAAACAGGCGCTGAGGGCTTGATAACAGCAGCAGCCTATGGACCTTTCCGTTCGCACTACTACGATGGCATATTTACGGTGGCGTCAGGAGGAATCCAGACTATAACTGAAATGACCACAGATATTGGTGAATGTCAGTGGGATGATGCTGTATGGCCTGATGTTATACGTCAGAACTTTAGATCAACATCGAGTGGACTTACGTCTTTCTATAAATATAGAAATTCTCTTAGCCGTATGACTTCTACTTTTGCTAAGATAGAAGAGGCCGAAATCTCAAAGGAATTGAAAGATAAATATATCGCAGAATTGCACATGGCTAGGGGGTGGCTATCGTTTCTCTTGTATGACCTTTATGGACCTATTCCTGTTGCTACTGCTGATGATCTGAAGAACCCTCTTGAGGATAAAATCCTTCCACGACCTTCAAAAGAGTGGATGGTGAAGTTTATTGAAGACGAAATTAATGCAGGGATATCAGGAGTTGCAGACTACTATGCACCAGGCACTAAGGATTATGGACGCTTTACGAAAGCGTTGGGCTATACAATCCTGATGAAGCTATATATGCATGAAGGAAATTGGGCTAAGGCTGTAGAAATGGGAAGAGAACTGATGAAACCAGCATACAAGCTAGCTTTGGTGAACGAGTATAAAGACATCTTTACATTGGAGAATGAGAAAAATGCAGAAATTATTTTTGCAGCTCAATGTTCAAGAAGTACCAATAAACAATTGTGGTTGGCTCACGTACTGCCTAGTAATTATATTACGAAAAATACAAGTATTCAAAAATGGGGCGGTTATAGAGTATTATGGTCTTTCTACAATCAGTTTGATCCTGCAGATAAACGACTAGAATCATTAGTTGGAGAATATGCCGATAAGGATGGAAAAGTATTTAACGAAGCTAATCCAGGTACATCCCTAATTAAAGGTGCACTTCCTGTGAAATATGGAGAAGACCCAGCCGCAACAGGAGAAGAAAGCCAAGTGGATTGGGTAGTATATCGTTATGCTGATGTATTGACTTTATTGTCAGAAGCTCTCGTTAGACAAACAGGTAGTATTACACAAGAGGCTGTCGATTTATTGAATTTAACAAGAACTAGAGCAGGTGTAAAAGAATACGCTTTAGCGGATTTTGCAAGTGTAGATGATTTCTATGCAAAAGTGCTCAAAGAAAGAGGACAAGAATTATGGTTCGAAGGGCATCGTCGTGCCGACCTAATTCGCCATGGAAAATACATTGAATACGCTCGCCTCTATAAAAATTCAACAACGACAAGGAATGATTTTGTTCTAATGCCTCTACCTCAGTCGGCAATAGACGAGGGTAAAGGGCAAGTGATACAAAATCCAGGATATTAATTGAAAATAGAGATTTAGATAATTTATTAAATAATAGGGGGAGTTTAGTCCCCCTATTATTTTAACTCTTGCTTTCACAAAATATATGCTTGTCGTATGTCTATTTTCTTATTTCTTAATGAAATGTTCTAAAAATACGTATATTGAAGGTTCGATTTTTTAATAAATAAAACAGATATGAAAAACATTCTTTGCGCATTGTTAATTGTTGCTTCATTACTTTCATCACAATCAATTTTCTCTCAGAATGAGGTGGTGAGTAAGATACCAGCTTTGGAGAATGAAAGATGGTGGGGAGCGCTAGTTGGTTTAGGACATGAAATGCCTTTTAAAACAACAACTAGGGTTTATGATTTAGAACGAGAGAACTTTAACAATCAGCAAGTCCCACTTTTTTTGTCTAATAAAGGTAGAATTGTATGGGCTGATAAGCCGTTCAAATTCCAGTTCTCTAATTATACCTTAATAGTATCTTCTAGATTTGGAGAAAAAGTAGTTGCAGAACAAGGAGGGAAAACCTTACGAGATGCCTACTTGACTGCGAGTAAGAAGTATTTCCCTCCCACAGGAGTTATTCCTGAGGCTGATTTCTTCTCCAAGCCCCAGTATAACACATGGATAGAATTGATGTATGATCAAAATCAAGCAGATATACTAAAATACGCAGATGATATTATTGCAAGCAATTTGCCTACTGGTATTTTTATGATTGATGATAATTGGCAGCGCTATTATGGCAATTTTGAGTTTAGGCTCGAAAAATTTCCTGATGCCAAAGCTATGACCGATCAACTCCATGCACAGGGTTTCAGTGTGATGGTGTGGGTGTGTCCTTATGTGTCGCCAGATAGTCAAGAGTTTAGAGAGTTGGCTCAAAAGAATTTCTTGGTCAAAGACAAAAATGGGAAGCCTGCAATCATTTATTGGTGGAATGGTTTTAGTGCATGTTATGATATGACCAATCCTGCAGCAGTAGATTATTTGAGAAAGCAGTTGAAAGGTGCACAAGAAAAGTATGGAATAGATGGGTTTAAATTTGATGGAGCAGACGTTGGTTATATGCTAGGCGAATATAAATATCACGATTCCAACGCCAATAACAATGATTTTACGGAAGCTTGGGCAGCATTTGGTAAAGAATTTCCTTTCAATGAATTGAGAACATCTTGGAAGCTAGGTGGAACTGAACTCGTACAACGTCTAGGTGATAAAGATTATTCGTGGAATGCAACATCAATGCTTATTCCTCAGATGACAGTGGCTGGCTTGCTTGGACATGCATATACTTGTCCAGATATGATTGGAGGAGGTCAGTTTAGTGCGTTCTTAAATATCAGTTCTGATGCTTTCGATCAAGAACTGATTGTGCGTTCTGCGCAAACTCATGCTTTGATGCCGATGATGCAATTTTCTGTTGCTCCATGGCGTATTTTGGATAAAGAACATCTAGATATTGTGGTAGAAGCGGCGCAACTGCACGAAAAATTTGGAGATTATATTTTAGATTATGCTAAAAAATCATCACAAACGGGTGAGCCTATTATTAGAAGTATGGAGTATAGTTTTCCAAATGAGGGTTTTGAAGAATGTTCGGACCAATTTATGTTAGGAGAAAAGTTCCTAGTTGCTCCCATCCTGACTTCTGGAGTTGAACGTACAGTGAAACTACCTAAAGGAAGATGGAAAGATGATGCAAATAAAACCTACAAAGGAGGGCAGACTATAAAAGTAGCGGCTCCAATTTCTAGGCTTCCATTTTTTGAAAAAACAAATTAATCAGCTGATATAGCTACTTTAAATCAGAAAGCATTTCTTACTTGTGTCGTCAGCTATCAATATCTTTTCTATATATTTGTAGCTGATGACACATACATTGATAGTTCCACAAATCAAATCTAGAGCTTATGCCAGTAAATAGAAATGCCCTACTACGTTACAAAACAATAGATACTTGCCTTAGAAATAAATACAGGCGATGGACGCTCGAAGACCTGATCGATGCTTGTTCTGATGCTTTGTATGAATATGAGGGTATTGACAAAGGTATAAGCAGAAGAACTATACAAGGAGATATTCAAATAATGCGTAGCGAAAAGCTTGGCTACAATGCTCCTATCGTGGTGTATGATAATAAGTATTACAAATACGAAGATGAAGATTATAGTATAACCAATACGCCACTGTCAGAGCAAGACCTGAAAGTAATGACAGAGGCGGTAGAAGTTTTGAGACAGTTTAAAGGTTTTGGTTACTTTTCGGAAATGAGTGAGATTGTGAATCGGTTAGAAGATCATGTTACCTCTGCCAAAACTGAAGCCACACCTGTCATTGATTTCGAAAAGAATGAAAACCTGCAAGGACTAAATCATTTAGATATTATATACAAAGCCATAGTTGCCAAGCAAGCGTTACAAATGACCTATCAGTCATTCAAAGCTAGAGATGCAGCTTCTTTCAGTTTCCACCCCTATCTCTTGAAAGAATATAATAATCGTTGGTTTATATTTGGGATACAACAAGGGGCACCTATGCTTAAGAATCTAGCATTAGATAGAATACAATCGTTGGAGATTGCAAAAGATACACCATATAGAGAAAATAAGATTTTTGATCCACTCACTTTTTTTGATGATATTGTAGGGGTTACCAAAAATATCAACCAAATGCCTGAAAAGGTAGTGTTTTTAGTCACACGTCAACATGCTCCTTATGTGATAACCAAACCTATTCACAAAAGTCAGAAGTTGCTAGAGACGCTTAAGGATGGCTCTGTTGTATTAGAGATAGAAGTAATCCCAAACTATGAGCTTCAGCGTGTACTCTTAGGCTATGGAGATGGAGTACGAGTCTTGTCTCCTAATTCGCTAGTGAGAATGATGAAAAGAACTTTGAAAAACACAATAGAAGGATATGAGAATAATATATAAAGATAAAAAGAGAGACTATTATGAATAGTCTCTCTTTTTATCTTTATAATTGCGCTAACTAACTATTTATTAGTCAACTTTTAGCAATCCAACAGCACTGATGTTTTCAGCACCACCTGCAATTGACAATCCTTTTTCAGCAGTAGCTGTTGCAGGGTCGATGATGAAGATAGTTGGGCTTTGTCCTGTTTCTGCGATAGGGAAATACATTTTACCATCAGCAGGAGAAGGCATTCCAATATTCGAAATAGCGTCTTTGCTTGGTAGTCCTTTTACCCACGCAAATGTTTTAGCATCAGTGTCTACAATACCATATTGAGTTGCAGGATCTAAAGTGCTCTCAATTGTAGTCTTATTATAGAACTCCAATAGGAATTTAGTTCCAGAGATATGCCATACTTTACGGAATTTGAATCCATCAGCTTTCTCTTGAATATTGAAGTAATAGTTTTTATCAAATTCTTTAGCTCCTTTTGCAATACGCAATACACCAGCTGGATGTTTTGTTGTAGCTTCATACGATCCAGAGAATACATAAGCATCTCCATTATCAGATTTGCTGATTTGAGAATAGTATTGAGAGCGGTAGCGACCAGCAGAATAACTAATTCTGTCATCAGAATAGATTTGTTTTACGTTCAAGTCTTTGTCTAATGCTGCTACCCACACTTTGTCTGGCTCAGTAATTGTTCCACTGCTAGAACCTCCGCTCGCATTAGGGTCACGAGGTTGTGATACAACTAATCCTGTAAGGAACTGTCCATCTACCCAATCTACTACTCCTGAGAAGGTAGCTTGTTGTCCATTTCCTACAATGTCAAGTGTTCTGATTGTTTTAGAGTGATTTGCTAATCCTTTTTCAAGATCATAGAAGTTGGCAGTTACAGCATCAGTTACGGTTGACTCTGCTCCTGCAGGAGTCTGTCCACCTACCATTGTGATCGCATAAGTGTCGAAGAAGCCATAAGTTGTGAAACGAGTAGCCACTTGGAATTGTCCACTTTGAACAAATTCTCCTTTGCTATTGATTGTATATCCTAGTCCTAGTCCAGGGTCGCCTTGTTGATAGATGAACCCTAGAGCATTTTTATGTTTGCTGTCAAAAATCCAAGTATAACCAGATTGTTTCAACTCTGTGAAGTTATCTCTTACTCTCAGTGTTCCTTTACTAACATCTTCTGCTTGAATAAGATATTCTGTTCCGTCAGCTATGACAGGAAGCAAGAATGCTGATTTTTTAGCTTCTGCTGGAGGATTAACTTCCCCTCCATCCTTATCGTCACTACTACAAGCAGAGAATGATCCTAATAATACTACCCCAAGTGCTAGAGATAGACTTTGTTTTAAAACATTTGTTTTGAACATAATTGTTTATTTAAAATTTTAGTTTTGAATGTTATTATTTATCCTTTTGAAAAAAGTATCTGAATTTTACTGCCATATTTCGTCCTGGTTTCTCTAGGTCGAAGTTGTCGAACAAGCGTTCGTCAGTAAAGTTGTTTAGCTCAAATGCCACATTGTAGCGTCCGCCTTTCATTGCATAATTGATATACAAATTGTGTGATAATTGTGTATCTATGCCAATGTATTCTTTTCCTTGCAAACCTTTCCAAGATCTGTCAAAGCTACCTATATATCGCATTCCATATCCTACCACAAATTGGTCTTGTTTTGTCATCAAATTTCGGAATGTATAGCTTGCATCCACATTCGAAAACAAGTATGGCATATTGGGCATACGGTCATTGTAGTAGTCAGAATCTTGTCCATCGACAAGATATTTTTCTTTGTTACGAATGTTTTGCCAAGTAAAGTTTCCTCCTATTGCCAGAGCATTTTTGTACATGTATTTAGCTTCTGTGTCGAAACCAATTGTAACCACTTTGCCATGATTGGTGAAGAACATTCCACCTGTGCGTTGGTAATCCACTTGTGCTCTGATAAAGTCTCTTGTATCTCTATAAATAAATCCTCCATCAATGAAAATGCTATGCACTTGATCAAATACTTTGTCGTAACTTAAACTTAGGTTAAAGTTGCGACTATGTTCAGGCTTAAGATTAGTATCTCCAGAGGTTGTGCTTTCATCTCCAAATAGTTCTGTGTCACTAGGTAGTCTAACTGATTTTTCTGCTGAAACTTTAGCTTGCAAGTCTTTTGTTAATAAGTACGTCATTGTCAAGCCATATCCTGTGACATTGGAATTTCTACCCTGACGCTCATAAGCAGGAGTTGTAGAAGTAGAAACATCAACGGGTGCTTTTACGTTTACATCATAATATTTAACAAAAGCAGAAGTGTTGAATCTTTGATTGAGGACAAATTTATACGATAGACCTAGGATGTTTTTAGTATTCCTTCTCTTCATATATTTTGCTTCCTCTTCAGGTCTTATGTCTGCTAATTTGTCTTTGTTACTACGTTGATAAGTGGTGAAAGTATTTGTGAGCGTGATATAATGTTTTTCTAAGAACGAGTAGTTTAGGCGAGCTACCACGTTGCCGTTGTCATTCTGGTATTTACCCAATGTGTTCATTCCCTCTCCTTTGGATGTTGTTTCTCTATATTCTCCAAGCCAGTTATATTGACGAGCTAGGGTATCTATATTTTGATTTTGAGAGCGATTGTAAACAGCATCTACACCAAAGGCTAGATTGTCTATAAACATATTTTTCTTTTCGTAGGTAAAGTTCGGACTAAGAACCTTTGCATTTCGCTTTTTCCCCCCATACGTAATATCTACGATTTTGGGCATTTGTACATCAGCATGCTCTTGACTATATGTAATACCAAATAACATTCGATTTGCCCAAGATTTATTTACGATACCTACTTTGGCTAAAACAGCTTCATTATGATAGGAATCGTGAAAACGTTTTACCTTACGCCAATCATTATTGAAATTTCCGCTAGTTAGATCTAATATAGGTGCTGTGATTTTATAATCATTATCAGAATAATTTTGGTAGGCTTGTACACTGAAGTGAAGTCCACTTTTGTCTGTCATTCCAAATGACGCATTAGAGCGATGCGTATTGAATGAACCATAAGAATACGAGGCATCTACATAGGTCTTAGGCGTGTATTTAGTTACAATATTGATAGCTCCTCCAATAGCATCGCCACCAAATTCGATAGGCACTACACCTTTGTAAACTTCTACACGCTCAGTCATATTTACTGGAATATTGTTGATGCCAAATGATGAGCCTTGATTCATTGGTACACCATCCATAAATATTTTGACATGACGTCCTGAAAATCCATTAAGAGTGACTTGAGCCCCAGAGCCGACACCACCTTCTTCACGAATTTTGACACCTGATATTTTATCTAATACTTTCGAAATGTCCATGTTGCTATTGTAAAACTGTTTGGTGTCAATAGCTACAACATTGAAAGCCGATTCTCTGATTTCTTTAACCTTGCTTTTTCCCAAGACAGTCACTTCTTCAAGATTTGTAGAGTTTGACTGCATCTTGACTTTGCCGATCGCAACTTGTTTATGATGACCTACTTCTAATGAATTCTTATTCATTTCGTAGCCTATAAGTGAATATGCTATCGTATATTGTCCAGGAGCTGCATGAAATTCAAATTCTCCCTTTTCATCAGTGAATGTTCCGTAGTTGCTATTTAATAATTGTACAGTAACTGCTTCAAGTGGTCTGTTGTTTTCATCAACAATTTTTCCAGAAACCGATACCATCCTATGTTTAGGTCTGGCGTATGTAGAGGTAGATA
>JASLEN010000489.1 GCA_030151105.1 Dysgonomonas sp. | reverse complement strand
CATCAAGATGCGCCAGGAACCACATTCAAGCGACACATGGACATTGCCAAGGGGTTGCTTTCAGAAGATAATTATCTATTGACCGAAATTCTTTTCAATCCTCACACAGCAGGGCAAGTGGAAAAAATACGAGAACAGCTGAAAGAACTTTTAGGCATTATCGAAGAAAAAGATTCTGCTAAGATGTTAGAGTTCTTGACCAAAGTACGAAAGAATATTGAGCAATAAATAGTTTATTGCCCCAAATATGGAGCTAACTCTATTAATAAATCCTTCTCTTTGGAGGATTTATTTTTTTGGTACATAGTCAATAAAGGCTTACCATCATTGAGTGAACGAGTGATATTGATTACAAAATCATCCATTCTAAAATAGTGATTCAAGTTATCAGTATTCGAATCAACAATTAATGCATTATTTTTAAGATATTTTATCAATTTATCCTCATCTTTTATTGGATGATACCCCCCATGCTCAAAACCTTGTTGAGATATTTCGTTCCGATAAGCATAATCTTCAATCATACTCTTTACTGATTTATAAACAATAACTACCTGTCCATCAGTTTCAGGACCAAGAGTTACAATTGCCCCTTTGTTAGATAAATAAAACGAGAACTGTGCGGTACGATGTGCTCTCGAAATATAAAAATAAGATGTTCCTCCCTCTTCTACACAATCTATCGGCTTTGTTACAGAATCAATAAGATAGAAATAGAAGTCATTACAATCATCACCTATAATAGAAAGTAAATAACCACTATATTTCATTTGAGCATCATACACCTCGTCAGAGAAGTCAATATCTTGCTTCAAAAAGGCTTCCACAAGTTCATCTGAATCAATAATATAATCTGTATTCCGTTCTTGCTTTTGTAGGTATTGTTTGGCGCGTTGTGATAAATAATTCATTGTTTTCGTTCAATAATAGGTATCTCCCTCTTTATACTTTCTTGAGTTTTTATGTGGCTTACCAAATATTTTAGAACTCACTTGATCTATTTCAACCTTCCAAATCAAGACATTTTTGACAGCAGGATCTGAATACTTAAACTCTCTATCCGAATACTGTTTCATAATGATATTCAAGCATTTAACTTTCTCATCAAAGTCATTTTCAAAAACAACCTTTCCTCTGCAAATAACACTGCTGCTCTTCATTCTGTAGCTACATGCCACTTCTTCATTCTGATGAATCAGTTCGTGTCCTTCGCTAAAAGTAATGCAAACATTGGGATTCTCTCTGAGTGAACGCACACTTGTTCCATCGGGTCCTGAATGCAAATAAAGCGTATCTCCCTCATATCCAAAGTTCATAGGAATGACATATGGCATACCCTCTTGATCGATAAGACCTACATAGCAGATCGTATTTTTTCTTATTATTTTGTCTATTACTTCTCTTTCCTCAATATTGACTGTTAGCATGCGTGTTGTTTTTAAGATTTATTGAAAACAAAGTTAAAACTTTAAAATAGATTAATGAAATACAGAACGATTATACTAAATACTTTACAATTTTGTTATCTTTAATAGACTTCTACACAAACTGACCTACTATGAATACAATAAAACCATCCTATTTATCTCTATTATTGCTTTTGCTTTGCCTCATTCAAAACTCTATATATTCGCAAGATATAGCATCTGGTGATACAATTAGCAAACACAACAAAGTGACAGATTGGACATATGTAAAAGGACTTATTGAACGGGAAATTAAAGATCAGTTTCCTCGAATGCGTTTCATAGATGTCAATTTTAGAAGATATACTCCTGCCAATATCAGCCATTGGGGGAAAGATATTCCTAAGACAAAAGCTGAATTTCACGATTCACAAAATATAGAGGTTTCACTTAATGTGCCATTTTATATAAAACCTAAAGTAAAACTATTAGCACTAGTAAGATATGACTATGACAACTGGGAAGTGAAAAATTATCGTCAAGCAAATGACGATAGCCCTCATGAAAGCTTTTTCAGAAAAGAGAGGTCTCATATTTATAGCACTGGAGTTCAAGGTTCATACTTATTCTCGGCACTAGACAAAGTGGCTATGTTGAATTTTCAGGTGATAGGAGAAGGATCAGTAAAAGGATATGAAAGATTTATTGGACTTGGCTATGCCACAATGATACTCAACCAAAGTGCACGCAGCTCCATGTCTGTGGGACTAGTTGCTATGCTAGACAATAAATCATCTGTGCCCATAATACCAACCTTTACCTATACTAAGAAACTAGACTATGGATGGGCATTAGACTTATTCTTGCCTAAGCATATTTTTATTCGAAAATCTATTCTAAAGAATAGTCGCATCACGCTAGGAGCAGATATCGACAGCAAAAGAATTTACCTAGAGGCGAAAGATAAGAAAATGTATATGTACAAACATAATGAGTTCAAGATAGTCAGTTTTTATGATCATCACTTTAGCGAAAGATTTATATTTTCCATCGGTGGAGAACTCATCAATAGCTTTGGAGGAAAGATCATTAGAAGTAATAAATCACAAAAAAGATATCTGATGAAGGCTTCAAAAAACATGAACTTCAACTTTCAAACATCCATTTCATATAGTTTCCCTTCTAAGTAAAATCTCTTTCTTCGGTAAAAAAATAGAGGAGCAATTTTCATCACTCCTCTATCCTATTTTATTTATTCTTCATCTGGGAATCATCCACATTTAGAAGCTCCACAGTTTGTACATTTCATACATCCTTCCTCATATACCAAAGCCTCTAAGCTACATACAGGGCATTTTTGACCTTTAGCCTCAGTGTTGTTTGGTAAATATTTTTTCAAGGCACGCTCTACACCATTTTTCCAAGTATTAATAGTTTCGCTATCTAGCTCTAGTCCTTGAACAAGTTTCACAACCTGATCAATTGGCATTCCATAACGCAATACTCCTGAAATAAGTTTGGCATAGTTCCAAAACTCTGGATTGAACTTATCGTTCAAGCCTTCGATAGTCGTTTTATAACCTCTTCTATTTTTGAATTGGAAGTCATACGAACGCTCTCCATCTTCTGTTGTATTTCTAATAATGAGTCCACTATTCACCGTTTTAGGCAACATAATGCCTTCTTCCTCATCCTGAATACCTGTAAATATTTCATATGGACGTCCGTTGAGTAAACCAATGAAAGCAATCCATTTTTCTTTATTATTCTGAAACTTGATAACATCACACTCCAATTCCACAGGGCGAGAAGTTACAAGCTGAGGCAATTCGTAGCAATCTTCGGGCTTTTCTTTTTTCTCAGTAGCAGCCACAAGCACTCCCGAACGAGAACCATCACGATATACAGTACAACCTTTACATCCGCTCTTCCAAGCTTCTATATACAAATCATTTACCAAATCTTCAGAAACATCCGAAGGAAGATTGATAGTTACACTAATAGAGTGATCTACCCATTTCTGGATACGTCCTTGCATTTTCACTTTTTGCAACCAGTCCACATCATTTGCCGTAGCTTTGTGGTATGGAGATTTTGCAACCAATGCATCTATTTCGTCATTTGTATATTTCTTGGTTGTAGAGTATCCATTTGACTCCATCCAAGTCACAAATTTGTGATGGAAAACAATATACTCTTCCCAAGAGTCACCCACCTCATCCACAAAGTCAACTTTCACATCCTTATCGTTAGGATTAACCTTGCGACGACGTTTGTAAACTGGCATAAATACAGGCTCAATTCCAGAAGTAGATTGTGTCATCAAACTTGTAGAACCTGTGGGAGCAATTGTTAGACACGCAATATTACGTCGTCCAAATTTCTCCATATCTTTATATAGTTGAGGATCTGCCTCAGCTAATCTACTGATAAATGGATTATGTTTTTCACGCTCTATGTCGAAGATTTCGAATGCTCCACGCTCTTTTGCCAAGTTTATAGAAGATTTGTAAGCAGCAATAGCCAACGTACGATGCACCTCTTCGGCAAATGCTGTAGCCTCTTCTGTTCCGTAGCGAAGATTCATACCTGCTATCATATCCCCCTCAGCAGTGATACCTACACCTGTACGACGTCCTTGAAGAGTTTTAGCCTTAATCTTGTTCCATAAGTGACGCTCTGGAGTTTTCACTTCTTCCGATTCTGGATCTGAATCTATTTTCTCTAGAATCAATTCAATTTTCTCTGACTCTAGATCAATAATATCATCCATAATACGTTGCGCCAATGCTACATGCTTTTTGAACAATTCGAAATCGAAATAAGCATCTTTCGTAAAAGGATTTACCACATAAGAGTAAAGATTGATAGCCAACAAGCGGCAACTATCGTAAGGACAAAGAGGAATCTCTCCACAAGGATTTGTTGAAATAGTTTTAAAGCCTAAATCAGCATAACAATCTGGAACCGACTCACGGATAATGGTATCCCAGAAAAGGACTCCTGGTTCTGCCGAACGCCATGCATTGTGTACAATCTTTTTCCAAATCTTACCAGCCTCTATATCTTTTACATATGAAGGGCTCTTTAAGTCGATAGGATATTGTTGTGTATAAGTCGTATTATTTACAACAGACTCCATGAATGCATCATCAATACGCACAGAAACGTTAGCTCCAGTCACTTTTCCTTCTTCCATCTTTGCATCAATGAAAGATTCTGAATCTGGGTGCTTGATAGAAACACTCAACATCAACGCTCCACGTCGCCCATCTTGCGCCACCTCACGAGTTGAATTTGAGTATCTTTCCATGAATGGAACCAATCCTGTAGATGTAAGTGCAGAGTTTTTCACATCTGATCCTTTAGGACGAATATGTGACAAATCGTGCCCCACTCCACCTCTACGTTTCATCAATTGCACTTGCTCTTCATCAGCACGTATAATAGCGCCATATGAGTCAGCTGAACCATCTAACCCAATCACAAAACAGTTTGAAAGAGATGCTACTTGAAAGTCATTTCCTATCCCTGTCATAGGGCTTCCTTGAGGAACGATATATTTAAATTGATCAAACAAATCAAACAACTCTTGTCCCGAAAGTCCATTCTCGTACTTGCTCTCTACTCTTGCAATTTCATTGGCAAGTCTCCAATGCATATCGATTGGACTCTGCTCATAAATGTTACCATCCGAGTCCTTCAATGCATATTTACTCACCCACACTTTTGCAGCCAACTCATCCCCTGCAAAATAGTCTAAAGAAGACTGAAAAGCTTCCTCATACGTATATATTTTCCGTGACATTATTTGTTAAATTTTTAAATACTTTTTTTAGAACTGCAAAGTTAAATAATAAGCTTCCAGTAACCAAATTTTACAAGAACATCTTATTTATTTTATATAAAGTTTCCCACATCAAAACACAACACCCTAATAATCAGCAGTTATATTTTTCAATAGCACATCAAAGTTCTCCAAATAGAAAACTTAGACCTCACAATGGCCTTTTAGACATTAACAAACAAAAGGGATAAATAGTTCTCAGCAATGGAGAAATAATGCTAAACTATTGAATAATAGTTTAATGATTTTTCAAGCTCTACAAAGGTCGGAATAAAAAATTATAGACACAAAAAAAAGAGAGCGAAAACTCACTCTCTTTTCCTATTAGTTGATCAAGATTATTGATAAACTTGATTACTCGTTTACCTCTACACCTACTAACTCTGGATCTACCATAATACGTCCACAATATTCGCAAACGATTACTTTTTTTCCTAGTTTAATATCCATTTGTCTTTGAGGTGGAATTTTATTGTAGCAACCACCGCAAGCACCACGCTCAAGACAAACAACAGCTAGTCCATTACGTGCACTTTTTCTGATACGTTTGAATGCCACCAGAAGACGCTCATCAACTTTAGTCTCAATTTGCTTAACATCTACACGCAACGTTTCTTCTTGTTGTTTTGTTTCAGAAACAATTCCGTCAAGCTCTTCTTTCTTTTGAGCAAGGTCAGCTTTTCTTCCTTTTAGGAATGTTTTGCTGTTGTCAATTTCCTCTTTCAGTTTCTTTGCATCGAAACCAAATTCTTTAGCACGTTTTTCTGCCAACTCTATTTCAAGCTTCTCAAATTCGATTTCTTTACTCAAGTGATCAAACTCTCTGTTATTTCTAACATTATCAAGCTGTTCTTTATATTTGTCAACTTTCAGAGTACAATCTTTTATTTTTTGTTTTTGAGCATTTGCCGAGGTTTCTACCTCTTTCAGCTGAGCATCATATTTTTCCAATCTAGTCTCTAGCCCTACTATTTCATCTTCTAGGTCAGCAACCTCCAATGGAAGTTCACCACGCAATGTTTTGATAGTATCTACTTCTGACAGTTTGCTTTGCAATGCATAAAGCGTTCTTAGTCTGTCTTCTACCTCTTCTTCTTTTTTCTTAGCCATATTCCTATTCTAATAATGTTATATTTGTATTACTTATAATTTTTCAAATTGCTTTGCATCTTCATTCCATTCAAACTCGGAGTTGGGACGAGATGACAAGATGGGCTCTAATTCTTGCTTCCAAACCAAAACATCTTTCAAATCCATTGTAAGCGAATTATCTGGATTCTCTAAATAATCCTCATCTTCATCTCCAAACAAGAAGCGCCACCCACTATCGATTTTGATATCTGTCCACTCTCTATAGCAATAGCCTACAAATCCATTATCGAAGGCACGTTGCGAAACAAAAGCATATTTATCCAATTCTGAATATTCTTTTACTTCCGATTCTTTGGCTTCCATATTTTCGCTCATATTAATTTATTCTTAATGTTTTTAGCAAAAAAAATGCAGCAACCAACAGCCTCAACCGTTAACTACTACATCATTTGTCAGATACAGGAGTATATCACTGCTCTGCTACAAATATCGGACAGGATTTTTATCTGTTCCTGCCATATAGAGTGCAAAGGTAGGATATTTTTCTGAAATTACATCGTAAAATACATTCTTTGTAAATATTTCAGACTCATAATGTCCTATAATAGCGAGCAGTATCTTATCCTCCACATCGTAGAAGTCATTATACTTTGCTTCTCCCGTTATAAATACGTCTGCACCATAACCTATAGCATTAGGAATTAAAAAATTTCCACTACCTCCGCAAATTGCCACATCTCTTATTGGCTTATTTCGAAGTGTAGAGTATTGCACCGATTCTAGATTAAACGTATCCTTGATGTGATACAAAAAGTCCTCCTCGTCCATTTCCTCTGGGAGTGTGCCAACAACACCGCTACCTGCCTGCGACCAATCATTTTCGAGTGCATAGATGTCATAAGCTGGCTCTTCGTATGGATGCACAGCAATCAAAGCACGAATAACATCTGCTTTCTTATAAGATGGCAAAATGACCTCTGTCCTTATTTCTGGCTCGGTAT
>JASLEN010000486.1 GCA_030151105.1 Dysgonomonas sp. | reverse complement strand
GCTTGGCTCAATTCTAAATCAAGCATTCGATTTCCAATCGATATGTCATATAATCGAGCTGTGGCTATGGAAGGGGAAGCATACTTTGAGGTAAAGAAGGATATTTTTCACAAATTTAGTGTCGCTGCTAACACTATAAATGTTGTAGTTACTGGCACAGAGTTTAATATTAATGCCTATAAATCGGAATCTGGCATTGCTGTAACCTTAGTAAAAGGAGGGATTGATATTCAACTTCCTAACTCAGATGAGTTACTAAGTATCAAGCCTTCTGAAAAAATAGATATTGATGTGAATACGATGACATACAATATTGAAAACACTAATACTTATAAATGGACTTCTTGGAAAGATGGAGTCTTGGCTTTTCGTGATGATACTTTTGAGGATGTATGTAAACGAATAAGTAACTACTATTCTGTAGATATTCAAATAATGGATGAAGAAGTACGTGACTACATATTTAGAGCCACCTTTGAATACGAGTCTATTGAAGAAATCTTGCGTCTTCTTTCTTTTAGCGCCCCTATTTCGTGGGAAGAAATCGTTCCTGAGAAACACACAACTGATGAAGTTCAGCCCAAACGATTGTTTCATATTTACAAAAATTAAAATAACATCAGTTAACATATTCACTCTGTGGGTTTGTTTTTCGCTGTCGTCCTATTAATAGTTAACCATTTCTATTAATAAACCTTAATCTAAAGCGACGCATAAAACAAACCCTATGGCACACTTGTGCAACAGTGTGTAGGCATGAGACTTATGCATCTCAGAGCCTATGCCCCTTATGTGAATGATATTTCAAATAATTCTAATTATCTAAGAATATGAAAAAAACTGGTAATTTAAGAAAAGGCATCATAATGCCTAACCTTATTTCTATTGCTAAAATAATGATAGTGATACTTATGTTGTCTCCTATCAGCCTATTAGCGAATTCGGAGACTCAGCAGAAGAAAGATTCTCCATTGAGAGTAGAGAATATGACTCTCGAAAAAATTATAGATTTGATAGAAGAAAACTCAAACTATAAATTTTTGTACAATAAGCAAGTAATCAATGCTAAAGAAACCTATACAACTACAATTGATGTGTCTAATATCAATAAAACATTAAAAAGGATGTTTGATGGTAAAGATATTGCCTACAAGATAGAAGACATGCAAATTGCTTTGAGTACAAAGGCATTAGCAGAGCAAAGCTTATTGGGCGACAAAAAGAAAATTGGAGGAGTAATTAAAGATAGTGGAGGCTTGCCTATAATTGGAGCTGTGGTGCGAATGGCTAATAATAGTTCGATAGGTAACATTACTGATGCTGATGGTAAGTTTACACTAACTGTGCCAGTAAATGCCACACTCGAAGTTTCCTTTATTGGTTACACTCCTACCTCTTTCAAAGTAGAAGAAAGCAAAATAGACTATAATATCACTTTGTTAGAAAATGCAGAACAACTTGGAGAAGTGGTAGTTACAGCATTAGGTATCAAAAGAGATGAAAAAGCTCTAGGTTATGCGGTACAAAAAGTGGATGGAGAAACCCTATCAACAGTAAAAGGAGTAAGTGTTGCCACATCCTTGACAGGTAAAATTGCAGGGGTAAATGTTAGGAACTCTACTGAGTTTGGTGCAGAACCAAGTATTCTTGTACGTGGAAAGTCACCTCTTATTGTAATAGATGGAGTTCCATTTGGAAACACTAAACTTGCTGATATTGCAGCAGATGATATTGAGGAAATCACTGTTCTAAAGGGACCTGGGGCATCAGCACTATATGGTTCTCGAGGTGGTAACGGTGCAATCATGGTAACCACCAAACGAGGTGCGAAGGAGGGGCTATCTATAGCTGTCAATAGTAATACGATGTTTAACGCAGGGCATATCAGTATTCCTAAACCTCAAACATCATATAGTACTGGAAACAACGGTGTCTATGACAGAAATGACTTTGTGTGGGGAGACAAAATGGATATTGGGAGAACTGCTATACAATATGATCCAGAGACATATGAATGGAGAGAGATGCCACTAGTATCTAAAGGTAAAGATAACTTCAAAAACTTCTTGGAAACAGCCATGGTTACTAACAATAACGTTTCGGTAACATATAAAACAAAAGGAGGAAGTATTCGTACGTCACTCAATCATGTTTATAATAAGGGTCAATATCCGAACTTGAAATCTAACAAGTTTAACTATAGTGTTTCTGGAGAATTTGAAGTAGATAAATTCAAATTTGACGGGGGTATCACAATGTCTCATTACTATAATCCGCAAAGCCGTGGAGCAGGTTATGGAGCAACAGGATATGTATATAACTTTTTGGTATGGACTGGTACAGACTTTGATGTACGAGACTTCAAAAACTACTGGCAAAAAGGTAAAGAAGAAGAAAAGCAAAACTGGTGGAATCCAGGATGGTATGACAATCCATACTTCTTGGCTAATGCTCGTACTTCATCAGACTATAGAAATAAGACGAATAGCCATTTCAGCGCCACTTATTCTGCTACTGACTGGCTAAAGACAATGGCTAGGGTAGGGCATGATATATATAGCAATAGATCCGAAACACGTACACCACTAGATACTAGAGGGAGTGCAAAAGGAGCTTATTCAATATCTAATAGTCGGGGGTATAGTCTCAATGCAGACTTAGTAGCGATGACAGA
>JASLEN010000394.1 GCA_030151105.1 Dysgonomonas sp. | reverse complement strand
CACAGGATCTTTATACATATGCATCACCGAATCAATAGAATTGAATTGTATAGAATCGGCGACACCTTGCATATCGCTTCTGTAGAATCGTGCTCCATAATAGCCCTTCATTTGATGTTGTGCCTGTCGAGTTACTACAGTGTCTGATCGCACGACTATAGAGTCAATCAGATTTTCGTTTTCATCTGCTATCTTCAATGTGTCCGATCTCTTCGTAATCTTCATCACATCTGCAGGAGGGAGTTTTATCAATTCCAGAATATCTGCATGAAGGAAAAGGGAATCCGCCTGAGAATATTCAGTTGCCCAAGCCGAATCTGTTGCATAAGCATAGTCAGTAGCTCCATCAAAGAAACCATAATTTCCTTGAAGAATCACTCGCTTAGTTGTATCCAAAAGATACATATTACCAAAAACCTCTCCTTGATTTTTCTCCTTATAGTAAAGAATCGAATCTCCTTTCAAGGATTGATTTCCTTCTTTATTTACAATCAAAGATTGATCCAATAGCAAGGATCTTTCAGTTATAGTATTGTACCATCCACGGCTAGAATAAATAGTCCCGCTATCAGACTCTATGCGTGTAGGGCTCACGATAGTGGCGATCTTAGTATCTGTGGTATAGAGTAAAGTGTCTGAAAACAACTTGAAGTTGGGATTTTCCAATACTACCTCCTCTGTAAACGTTGCAAGCTTTCTAGCAGGTTCATATTGCCCCCAGAATGAAGTCAGTTCATTGAGTGAGTCCACCAACATCCCCCCATCAAAGTAGTTTGCTACATTTCTCAGTCTATCGTAGTTCAAGCTATCCGTGAATAGAGTTCCATTACGATGATCCATTTTAACATTCTCACGCACCTTCGCTAGTCTCGTTGCACCATCATAATGCATGTAATTACCATACAAGAAAAGTGTATCTCCCTGTTCCATTCGCACATTACTGAATGCCTCAAATGTGTTTTTAACCTTATCCACATACGCACTATCGCAGTAGAGAAGTGCTCCCTCATGATAGATTACCACATTTCCTGTCAGCACATCATAATCCTTGCCTTTGGATTTCCCCCAAAGGTCAGCATTTTTCACAACAATCAACTTTGGTTCGCCCCTCTTTGCTTCCTTCGGTTTATTAGGAGTCTGTTTCACTTGTTGAGCCTGCGGCAAGGCTATATTATGAGCCAAAAGATATTGTTGGCTCATTTGCGACGAGATATAAGTCTGCGCCGATACATATACAACAAGCAGGCACAGAATACCTACTAGGGGTAATCTATGCCTTATTCTCAATTCTTTGATTATTTTCTTTAGCACTTTATTCTCTGAGCTCTAAGAACTAATTTTATCGTCTATTCAAGTATCTGTCTTTTATTTTTTCTTGTCGTCTTTCAACCAACCTTCATACTTGAAATCACATTTTACCCAATCTTCATCTATGTGAACATACACATCACGAATTTTACGTTGTACCCACTTCGTAAGTATCTCTTCACGTTTTTTCTCTTCCACTAGCTGGCGAAGGTCTTCGTAGTCGTCAGACACATTAGCAAGATGTCCATCTGTTCTGCTTTTGAGTTTTACCATAGCGACTGTTTCTTTACCATTCGTTTTTCTCATCACAAATGGAGCAGAGATTTCTCCTACTTTCATTGTATCCACTACACGGCTAATCTCTGGTGGAAGATCTTCCATAATGAACTTGGATGTGGTGATGGAACGTCCATCGTAGGCTTGTTTGTGGTTTACCATCAAACCTTCACTCTTACGCGTATCTTTATCGAAAGATAGAACCTCCACAGCTTCTTCAAAACGAATTGCATTCGCATTGATACTGTCTCGTAGTTCTGCTAGTCTGTCTTTTGATTTATTCATCTCTTCTGTTGGCACTTTAGGACGAAGCAAGATATGACGGAAATTCCCTCTATCTCCACGACGTTCTACCAATTGTATAATATGAAAGCCATTTTCTGATTCTACAATATTTGAAACTTTCTTCGAATCCGAAAGAGAGAACGCCACATTAGAGAAGGCTGGATCAAGCAAAGCTCTACCCATAAAACCTAGTTCTCCACCATTGGCTGCCGAACCTGGATCTTCTGAATAAAGGATTGCCAATGTAGAAAAATCCATTTCTCCAGAGTTTACTCTATTTGTAAAATCACGTAAACGACCTTTTACCACATCAACTTCTTTCAGCGGAATTTGTGGGTCATTGGTTATAATTTGAACCTCTACCGATGTCTCGATAAAAGGTAAGCTATCCTGCGGTAACTGACTATAATATTTTCTAACTTCTGATGGAGTAAGTGTAATATTAGCAGTCAATTTCTTTTGCACCTCTGAGGTCAACTCTTCGGTTCTCAATTGTTCCAACAATTGCTCTCTGATTTGGTTAATATTCATTCCCCAATATTCTTCGAGTTTTTCTTTCGATCCTCCACCCACATTAGCAATGTAATAGTTTTCACGTCGTGTTACTTCTTTGCTTAACTGAGAGTTGGTAATCTCAATACTATCCACTTTTGCCTGATCGAGGTAAAGTTTACGAACAGCTAATTGCTCTGGGATAAAACAATATGGGTCGCCTTCAATACGTTGACCCTGCGCCAGCATACCTATACGAGCTTCTTCAACATCAGATTTTAAGATTGCTTCATCTCCAACTATCCATATTACTTTGTCGATGATGTTGTCATTTTGCGCACTCAGCGATAGCGATGCACAAAAAAGTAGTACAAGTAGAATTAGTTTTTCAGATTGTTTTATCATGTTTATCTATTCTGTTTTTAGTCCTCTTTCAACTTTCTAAGGAGGCTATATTTCTGCTTCTTGTATGCCTCGTTATCTTAGCGTAAGTGTTATGAAAATGTTCTTTTTATAATAGTGCTGTAAATATAGTGATTTACTCTTATCTTTTTCTTCTTATCCTCAGAATTTAAATTGTCATCAATCGACATAATACTTCAGATTCTCATCTGCCACAGCCTTATTATAGAGGTCTGTTTGCAATTTTTTGAGAAAAGCATCTCGCTGCTCCTCAATGTATGCATCTGTAAGATAATCTTTTATAAATTCGAAAGGCGCTTCAGCTCCCACCAATTTATATTCTTTGATATTCAAGAGATAGACAAAAGACGAGTCTTCTGCTTGTAAGGATTTATTCTTTTTTAAATAGTCTTCACTATCTTTCAATATTTCTGGAACATTATCAATTACATCATCAAAACTCACCCAATTTTCGTAAAAATTCTCATACCCCACTGCATTTTGAAGTGTATGCTTTTCAATTTCCCGTATCGCACTTTCGCTATCTTGTTTATACCACTTCTTAAAGTTTTCTAACTGAGGCGATTCTTTAGGGATTTTAAGATAAAGCCCTTTGATGATATTTTGCTGTAAGGCAAATCGCTCTTTATTTTTGTTATAAAAAGCACGTAATTCTTCATCAGATACGGTTTTAGAAAGTCTTTCTTTCAACAATCTAGTCTGATAGTCATTCACGATGAGTGACT
This sequence comes from Dysgonomonas sp., assembly GCA_030151105.1. Classification (GTDB taxonomy): domain Bacteria; phylum Bacteroidota; class Bacteroidia; order Bacteroidales; family Dysgonomonadaceae; genus Dysgonomonas. The sequence continues at coordinate 2,375 of JASLEN010000394.1, read as the reverse complement.
TTCTATATTCTTCCACCAATTCATCTATCTCACGTTTTTGAGAAATATTTTTCTTGGCTTGATCATATATCAATTTATCATGCACCCACATCTTAATGTAGGTTTGCGTAGCCACAGCACTATCTTCGGGAGACATGCCATAATAAGCAATACCTTCTAAGTCTTCTTTATAGAGTGTTTTGTCGAGAACTGTCACAATCGGCTCTTTCGATTTATCGACCTCCCCTAGCCTGCTTTGCGAACATGATGTATGAATAAAAACAAACGATATGACACTCAATATACCTAGTACTACTTTTCTCATTTTATATCTTTTATTACGGCCTTGTTTATCTTCACTTTATATTTCTCCTTCAAAGTTTTTTCAAACCTCGCTTCCAAATCATCTTGATAATCTGCCTCTACCTGATTTTTCACATCAGAAAACTCCTCTGGCTGTTTAATTACTTTGCCTAGCACTACATAGTGAGGAAAATTGACCATAGATGATTTTATATTAGCATCTCCTTTTTGTAGTGCATCTACATACCTATTTTCACCTTCGCTCCACAAACCTTCATCTACATGAATGACAACCTCATCAACATTGTACAGCCTCTTGAGTTGATTTCCTGTCGTAGGTTTTTCTACATAAGCTTGTGCAATCGCATCTAAGATATCCTTATCTCTCGCAAATACAACAATACCTTTGAATAATTCTTTATCTAGGCTATATTTCTTTTTATTTTTTGCAAACACTTTTTGCAAACCTACTACATCTGTACGAGATTTTGTCCAAATTTCTTGATCAAGTATCCTAGTTAATAATAATTCTTCGGTTAGATTGCTCATTATTTCGTTAAACTTTGGACTACGCTCACTCAAAGATTCTTTGGCATATTTTTCTAAAGTGACATAAACAAATCCTTCGAGATGAGAGTCCAAGATATCAGTTGACAAAAACAGTCTAACCATTGGTGTGTAACTTACCATCTGCATTGGATTCTTATCTTTAGGCTCCCCAAAAAGTAAAGACATCGCTTTGGCGTACTCCATAAAGTCTGCAATTGTATATGAAACCTTACCATCAATCTCGAAAAGAGTTGCATCCTTGTTCGCTATTTCGTCCCAAAACTCATCTACATTAGGGCTATACTTAGCAGTTTGAGTATATAATAGATTATAAGTTGAAGTATTTATTTTTCCTCCAAACTCTTTGTACATTCTTTCTCGCTTGCGATTGAGCACTTCTGGGAACACTTTATCCGAATTTAAAAGTTCTTTTATCAAACTCAGTTTCTCTCTATCCGTAAGAAGTGGTGCTCTATCCTTCAACCTCAAAATATGCCAACCATAGTCAGTAAGAATAGGTTTACTAACCTGTCCTTTAGCTTGTAGCTCAAAAGCGGCATGAATTAGTGGCAGAGGTACTTTTGTACTTGCACTAATCATTCCAAGCATACAGCCGTCTTCTCCTCTATTATAGGCTTGTGCAAACTCATCACAGACAAGTTGGAAGTTATTTTCCGATTCTATTTCTTCATAGGTTGCCATTGCCACCTTATACACACTATCTATCATAGCTTGTGGTGCTGGTATTTTAGTAAAATTGAACATCACTTGCTCCACTACTGGATCTCCTTGCGATGGTCTGCATCCTACTACTTGCAACACATGATACCCATTTTCACTTCTCACAGGCAACGACACCTCATTAAGCTTTGCAGCGTACAGCATTTTCTGCAACTTATACGGGAAGATGAAAGGTTTTAGCCATCCTAGCTCTCCCGTTTCGGTTTCTAGATTCATGACTACACCAAAAGAAAAAGTTGAAGCATCCTTCTCTACCTTGTCAAAACCTTTATCCATCGCAACTGATCGCAATTCAAGGGCTTTATTATAATATGGAAGTGTATCTTTAGCTAAAACGAGTGTAGAGTCGAAGGGGATAAATACTTGGTTTATCTTCAATTCTTCATCAAACCATGAGTAGAGTTCTTTTGACAATTCTTTCTCTGTGATAGTATCTGCCACAAAAGAATTGACCAACTGATATCTATATGATTCTAACTCATTCTTATAAATCTTTGTAGTATCCAATCGTTGAGCACGAGCTTCCTCTAAGGCTAAATGATTGTATAAATATTTTTCTAAGAAATCTTTAAACGGCAGTTTATGGTCAACATCTAGCGGTGCATTAAACTCACTAAACTTCTGTTGTAACTCTGCTTTTGATATCGACTTGGAGCCAATATTGATTGCTGTTTCTTTGTCGGTTTGTGCCAACAAAGAAAGGCTGAAGAATAGAGTTAATAGTAACGAATAAATAGTTTTAGTCCTCATTTGTTTTAGGCTGATTCTTTTGCAAACCACAAATATACAAGAAATAAAGCTGT
>JASLEN010000301.1 GCA_030151105.1 Dysgonomonas sp. | reverse complement strand
GGAGGCAATACATGGGATTATGTTTTAAGAGGTGGTTTTGGACGTGTCAACTATATTTACGACAACAAATATTTAGCAGAGTTTAGCGGACGCTACGATGGAACTTCACGTTTCCCTAGTGATGATAGATTTACCTTTTTGCCATCATTTTCATTAGCATGGCGTCTGTCTGAAGAAAGCTTTATGTCATTTACTCGTAAATATGTTGATAATCTAAAAATAAGAGGGTCATATGGAAAGCTAGGCAATCAGTTCTTAGGCAGTAGCAGTTGGATCAATAATGCTAGATACTATCCTTACATTCCTATTATGAATGCAGGTAGTACAAATAAATATCCGATGAATGGCTCGCTAACAGAACTAGCTATAAATCCAGCTGGGCTCATTTCTCCATCGTTAACATGGGAGAAAACAGCAACCCTTAATGGAGGGATAGATTTGGATATGTTTGACTCTAAATTCAACCTTGTGTTTGAAGTTTTTGAAAGAAAGACTTCAGATATGTTGATTATGCAAACTGCACCAGAGCTGCTTGGAACATCTGCTCCTGCTATGAATGCTGGAGAATTGAAAACTAAAGGATGGGAGTTGAGTCTGGGATGGAGAGACAATATTGGTAAAGATTTTTCATATAGCATAAATGCTGCAATATCAGATGCTACGGCAACTATAACAAAATGGGATGGTCCTACCAATACTGTAAATGACTACTATAAAGGCAAAAAAGTAGGCGAAATTTGGGGATTTGTTACAGAAGGGATATTTCAAACAGATGAAGAGGCGGCAGCTCATCCCAAACCAACATGGAATCAGAGTTGGACAGCTGGAGATATAAAATATGCTAATCAAGATGACGACAATGTAATCAGCAGAGGTAACAATCGTCCAGATGATCATGGTGATTTACGTGTAATTGGTAATACAACTCCACGCTACGCATATAGTTTTACATTAGGTGCAGAGTATAAAGGAATATTCTTAAATGCTTTCTTCCAAGGAATAGGAAAACGTCAGTTTTGGCCTTCACACGAGGCATTTTGGCCAGCAACTACAGAAATCTATAATGTGCAATCGTGGCATATAAATGAATCTTGGACACCTGATAATAGAGATACTTATTTCCCTATAGCAAGAGAAAAACAAAGCAAGAACTTCCAGACCCAATCTAGGTTTTTGCAAGATGCATCGTACCTCAGACTTAAAAATCTAACTGTTGGATACAATATACCACAACAATGGGCTTCGAAATTTTTCTTGAGAGATGCTAGAATTTATTTTAGTGGAGAAAATTTATTTACTCATAGAAATACTAAAGGACCTCTAGATCCAGAAGCAGGCGGAGGAAATGGAGGAATGATATATCCATTTCAAAAATCTTTGTCTATTGGAATAGATTTAACATTTTAAAAGAGGCATCAGAACTTGATAAATAAGTTTTATGCGAAAACCGATTAAATATTATTGGAACATGAAAAGAATATTATACTATATCACTCTACTATCGTTGGTTTGTTTTATACAAGGCTGCAATGATAGTTATATGGATAGGACTCCGATGGGAGATCTGACAGGAGAAGACGTTTGGACAACTGAACTAGGGCTTAAGAGCTATAATAATGGAACTTATAACGAATTTGCGAAGCTAGATTTAGCCGCAGGTTTTGGAATCGATCCATATGATTCGCAAACCCGAAGTGTACATGCTCAATATTCTAGAACTGATGACTATGCGTCAAAAGTGAGTCAGCATCAGGAGTATGTAGAAATGGCTGCAGGCATAGGAACTGTTCCTGTAGATCCTACTCGATTTACTTGGGATTGGACATTGCTATACAGATGCAATTACTTTTTTGAGAACTATAATCAGGCCGAATCTTTAGATCAAAAAATAAAAGATAAATATGCTGGCGAAACACATTTCTTTAGAGCTTGGTTTTACTTTGATAAAGTACAAAAATATGGAGATGTACCTCTCGTTTTAAAAGTGCTTAATATAAATTCTCCAGAACTGTACGAAGAGCGAAATCCAAGAAAAGAAGTGATGGATGCTGTATTAAAAGATATAACTGACGCTTGTGATAAATTACCCACATCTTGGGATGGTGATATAAGTAGAGTTACTAAATGGACAGCCTTAGCACTCAAATCTAGAATTTGTTTGTATGAAGGAACTTATAGAAAATATCACCAACTAGGTGATGAAAAAGAATTCTTAGACGAAGCCTATAAGGCAGCGGAGGAATTGATCGCAAAAGGTCCTTACAGACTCTATAGCACAGGAGATGTGAAGAGTGACTTGCGATCTATCTTTGTACAAACAGATCTAATGCAATCGCCACAAGCTGTTGAAGTAATATTAGGCAAGGTATATCAAACTCCTAATTTAGGACACGCAATGTCTGATTACTTGCAACGAGGGAATATTGGCGCTACAAAAAGTTTGGCAGAAGACTATTTGTGTCTTGATGCTGATGGAAAGGCACGTCCTGTTGCTCTAAGTACATCATTTAAGGATGAGAACATCGAAGACTTCTTCATCAATAGAGATCCTCGTTTGGCTCAGACTTTATTAGACCCTCGTGATGGTGAGAAAATATTTGGAAAAATAACACCAAAAGGCTATCCATTACTTACAGGTATGTCATCATTTAATAGCACTATATCAGGATATAACTACATCAGATGCTATGATAAGGATGACTTTGCGAAACAATATGGAAATCATGTAAATGACTATCCTGTTATTAGATATGCCGAAGTGTTACTCAATTTCGCTGAAGCAGCTTGTGAGCTAGGTAAAGATCCGAATGAATATTTACCAAGAAGTATAAACTTGTTGAGAGCTAGAGCTGGTATGCCCAATATGGAAGCCAATCCTCAGATGGATCCTAAGTATGCAAGTGAAGGAATATCATCTCTTTTGGTTGAAATACGAAGAGAGCGTCGGATTGAAACGGTAATGGAAGATCTGAGGTATCATGACCTGATGAGATGGAAAAAAGGTAGCTATTTAGCTCAGCCTGTTTTAGGAATGCGTATTTTGCCATCAGATTTAGAGAAGGGTGGCAGGTATGAAGGAGCAGCAATCAAAACTGTGACTGTTAATGGAAAAGACTATATAGATGTATATGCAGGAACACAATATGCATCGGACAAAAGAGTATTTAATGAGACAAAAGATTATTTGCGTCCAATTCCTTTAAATGCTTTAGCTAAAAATCCGAACTTGAAGCAAAATCCTAATTGGGGTAAATAATTAAATCTATAGATAGTGTGAGCTTAGACAAAGAGCTCAGAAATGAAAGAGGCTGTTTATTAAAAAATAAGAAGCAGCCTCTTTATAATAAAAATGTGATATGAGAAATCTTTTTATGACGCTCATTACAATTGTTGGAGTACTTACTTCAGTTTTATGTAATGCTTCTAATAGCTATTCAGGGATAAAAATAGTAGAATCAGATTACTTGATAACAATTAGTAAGATTGATAATCAAGTCATCCATGTCCGAATTTGTCCAAAGAATGATTACAAACCATACAAATCGATGGTGATAGATGAGGGTTTATTTGAATCGATCAAGTATGAAGCAAAGAATGAATTAGAGACTGATATCCTACGAGTTGAATATAGCTCAGAAACAGGAAATATTAGTTTTTTTGACAAAACTTCTAATAAATTGATTCTATCCGAAGCTGCACGCACGTTTGCTCCTTTCGAGGTGTTGGGCTCAAAAGGATATAGCGTGAGCCAATCCTTTTCGTTGGCTGATGATGAAAGTATTTATGGCTTGGGACAATTTCAAGAAGGTGTTTTGAACTATCGGGGCAAAGAAGCTTATTTGGTTCATGCCAATAGAGAGATTGCTAACCCTGTTCTGCTTTCTAGTAAAGGTTATGTTCTCTTTTGGGATAATTATTCAAAGACACTTTTTTCTGATGGCGAAGAAGGTGCGAAATTTTGGTCAGAGATGGGTGACGATATAAACTATTATTTTGTTTATGGATCGGACATGAATAATGCTATATCTAACTTCCGACATCTAACAGGAGAGGCTCCTATGTTGCCTAAATCAGCTTTTGGCTTTTGGGTCTCTAGAGAACGCTATAAGTCTTTTGATGAATTGACTAATGTCGTCGCTGAATACAGAAAACGTGAGATCCCAATAGATAATATAGTGCAAGATTGGCAGTATTGGGGAGGAAGTGATAAGCATGAATTGTGGAACAGTATGGAGTTCAATCCTAAGAACTTTGACAATCCTAAAGAGGTAATTGATAGACTGCACAACGAGTTTAATGTTAAGCTCACTTTGTCGGTGTGGCCTTCTGCAGGACCTGAAACTGAACTCTATCGAGAATTAGATTCGGTGAAAGCTTTGTTCGATATACCTACTTGGGCAGGCTATAAGGTGATAGATATTTATAATCCTCATGCCCAAAAGATATATTGGAATAGATTGTCAAAAGGACTCTTAAGCAAAGGCGTAGATTCGTGGTGGATGGATGCAACAGAACCTTCATTTAGAGACGGACTATATCAAGACAAGCAAGAAGAATGGAGTAAGAAAGCTGGTATGACATACATTGGACCATTTCATCGCTATATGAATACTTATTCACTGGTATTATCTAAATTGATGTATGAGAATTTAAGAAAACAAAGCAATAAACGAGTGTCTATTCTCACTCGTTCTGCATTTGCTGGACAACAAAAGTACGGAACATCTACTTGGTCTGGCGATATATACGCTTCTTGGGATGTCCTAGATAAACAAATCTCAGCAGGACTCAATTTATGTATGACTGGTATCCCTTATTGGACAAGTGACATTGGCGCTTTTAGAGTGAAAAGTATGGAAAATGTACGTGCTGGTGCAACGGGAGAGTTGAGTAGTTATGTAAGTAACAAAGAGGCAAATGATGGCGGATATACTAAAGGACTCGAAGATCCAGCTTACTTAGAATTATATACTCGTTGGTTTCAGTTCGGTGCATTCAACCCAATGTTTAGAATACATGGTACTGAGATACCAAGAGAGATTTGGTATTTTGGAGAACCAGGTACACCATACTACGAAGCACAAGTAGAAATGATAAATCTGAGATATACACTGATGTCATATATCTATTCTAATTCGTGGCAAGTTACTTCTCAGGGAGCAACAATGATGAAAGCATTAGTAATGGATTTTACGGATGACAAAAAAGTGCATGATGATGCTAGCTCATATATGTTTGGTGATGCAATTCTAGTTCATCCTATTACATATCCTATGTATTCTGATCGTGAAGGAAAAATATTGAGTGAAAATACAGAAACAGAGATCTATCTACCACAACATGATGGTCGATTTTGGTTCGATCTTAATTCAGATAAGGTATATCCAGCAGGTACAGAAATCAAGTATGATGCTCCTTTAAATGTTATACCATTATTTGTTAAAGGGGGATCCATTGTTCCACGCAACAGACCTGTACAATATGTTGGAGCTGATACTAATCAGGAAATGGATATTGTAGTTTATGTAGGAAATGATGCAACTTTCTCTTTGTATGAAGATGACAATGAAACCTATGCTTATGAAAAAGGAGATTACAATATTATAAGAATGGACTGGAATGATGCTAAAAAAGAATTAACTTTAATGAAAGTTGATGGCAATCGTACGCCAGCATTGCAGCAGCGACAATTTAATGTCCGTCTAGTGCGAAACGAAGGAGGCAAGGCTGTTATTAACGAACGTATCGTGAATTACAAAAATGAAGGAATCAAAATCCAGTTTTAAGAGTAAGCTACTCTCACAATAATATAATGCACTCACATCTCATTCTTTTATTTGAGGTGTGAGTGATAAAGTATATAACCCTAATAAATAGATTTTACTATGAAGAGTATTTCCATAACACTTTCCATGTTGCTTATTGTAGGCACCATATTTGCACAGAATCCAAACATCTATAAAGATGGTTGGATTGATTTTAATAAAAATGGGAAAAAAGATGTTTTTGAAGACCCTAAGGCTAGTATAGATGCTCGTGTGGCAGATCTACTTTCTCAGATGACAACTGACGAAAAGACGTGCCAGCTCGTAACTCTTTATGGATCTGGGCGAGTGTTGAAAGACAAAGAGCCAACTGCGAATTGGAAAAACGAAGTTTGGAAGGATGGAATAGCTAATATTGATGAACAAGCCAATGGAATAGGTAATGCTAAAGATCTTGCTTTCCCTTATGTAAATAGTATCAAGAATCGACAAAAAATACAGAGATGGTTTGTTGAAGAAACTCGATTGGGCATTCCTGTAGATTTTACGAATGAGGGCATTAGAGGTTTAAATCATGATAGAGCTACAATGTTTCCTGCACAAAGTGGACAAGGTGCAACATGGAACAAAGAGTTAGTACGTAAGATAGCTGACGTTACAGCGATAGAGGCTACAGCTTTGGGCTATACTAATATCTATTCTCCTATTTTAGATATTTCGCGAGATCCTCGCTGGGGGAGGGTAGTAGAGTGTTATAGTGAAGACCCATATCTTACTGGCGAGTTAGGTAGGCAAGCTGTTAGAGGATTACAAGCTCATGGAATAGTCTCTACACCAAAACATTTTGCGGTTTATAGTGTACCTGTAGGAGGACGAGATGAGGATGTAAGAACAGATCCTCATGTTGCTCCTCGTGAAATGCGAACGCTGTTTTTAGAGCCTTTTAGAAAGGCTTTTCAAGAAGAAGGAGCTTTGGGTGTAATGAGTTCCTATAATGATTATGATGGAGAACCAATCACAGCAAGCTACCATTTCTTGACTGAAATTTTGCGCAACGAGTGGGGATTCAAAGGTTATGTAGTCTCAGATAGTGAAGCCGTAGAATTTATGCATTCCAAGCACAAAACAGCCTATAATGCTGAAGATGGAGCCGCCAAAGTAATTGAAGCAGGACTGAATGTGAGAACTAATTTTACTCAGCCCAAGAATTTCTTAGAACCTTTGCGAGCTGCCATACAAAATGGTCGAATATCAATGGCGACTATTGATCAGCGAGTTGCAGAAGTGTTAAGAGTGAAATTCTGGATGGGACTTTTTGATAATCCGTATAAAGGAGATGCCAAGGAGGTGGACAAAATTGTACACAGCAAAGAGCATCAAGCTCTATCGTTACAGGCTGCACTAGAATCTATAGTATTGCTTAAAAATGAGAATGACTTGTTACCTTTATCTAAACAGTTGAAAAGAATAGCTGTTATAGGTCCAAATGCCGATGAGACAATAGAACATACTTGCCGTTATGGACCTGCAAATGCACCTATAAAGTCTGTTTATAAAGGTATCAAAGAATACTTGCCGAATGTGGATGTACAATACCATCAAGGTTGTGCTATTGTGGATAAATATTTTCCAGAAAGCGAACTCTATGATGTACCTCTTGACGCAGATGAACAAGCAATGATCGATGATGCAGTAGCTTTAGCCAAAGTATCTGATGTAGCTGTTGTCGTACTAGGGGGAAATGAGCAAACGGTGAGAGAGAGCTTTTCTCGTTCAGACCTCAACTTGATGGGGCGACAAGATAATTTGCTAAAAGCTGTGTATGAATCAGGAACACCAGTCGTTCTAATTCTATTGGATGGACGTGCAGCAACAATCAATTGGGCGGCTAAACATATTCCAGCTATTGTACACGGGTGGTTTCCTGGTGAAAAAACAGGTGAAGCAATATCACAAGTCATCTTTGGAGATTACAATCCTGGTGGAAAGTTGGCTGTCACTTTTCCTAAGGCAGTAGGACAAATTCCTTTTGCATTCCCATTCAAGCCAGGTGCAGATTCTTATGGACGTGTAAGAGTGTCTGGTGCTCTGTATCCTTTCGGCTATGGCTTAAGCTATACGAATTTTGAATACAGTGATTTACAAATAGACAAAAAAGAAATTGGTTTGCAAGCAAGCGTGAAGGTGAGCTGCAAGGTGAAAAATATTGGCAATAGGGCAGGGGACGAAATTGTTCAGCTATATATAAATGACAATTTGAGTTCAGTAACTACATATCAAAAAGTTCTTAGAGGATTCGAACGAGTTCACTTAAAAGCAGGAGAGGAAAGAATGGTGCACTTTGTACTCTCTCCTGCTGATTTAGGCTTGTGGAATAAAGAAAATAAATTTGTAGTAGAGCCAGGAAACTTCTCTGTTATGATTGGTAAGTCTTCAGAAGATATTGTCTTGAATGACTCTTTTCAGGTTGTAGAGTCTCCGTTCAAAGGAGAGCTAGGGAGTAGTGTTTCGGGGAGTTTGACTGGATACTAGAAAGAAAAAGTAATTTATGTTTTAAACCTTTATTTATAAAAAAACGGTATAAGTCAGTTTAATGCTTATACCGTTTTTTATATATCTAGTAATTATCTTGGATATACTAGAACTTTATATTCAGTTCCATAATCATCTTCATAGTAGATTTCACAATTTCCATTGATGTCAAACATTGGTAGGTTTGTACCTTCCTTATTACCAATATTTAGGATTATTGCTGGATTTTGTGGCATGTGACTCTTATACTTTGTAGAAATAATTTTACCATCTACTACAGGCTGTACAACGAAAAGAATAGATCTCAGCTGAAAGTTTGGAGAGAAAACTCCATGGTTGTTGTGCTCTGAGTATATACTTCCAAAACCCCACTGCATCCAGAATGTTACATTATCAGGCGTTGGTATTGCACTCTTTTCTTGAGTTATATTTACAAATTCGCTAGTAGCAGCTACACTATTTTTACCTGCCACGTATCCATTGAGTGTAATTGTTGCTCTACCTGTTCTTGCAGCTCCTGTATTTTTGGTTGCCCCAACAGACGGATATTTGGTGGTTGGATTTAGTACACGCATCCAACTATTGTCGCTTAAGCTTACATTTGATGATCTTCTTGTACCTGTCAGATTTAATCCTAAAGATTTGTAGTCTCCATCAGAATTGATAGTAATATTTCCTGCTGTTAAAAAGGTTAATCCAGATTGAGATATTTTGACTTCTTTAGTCATAACTCCATTTGTCACCTTGATATATTGTGCTGCAGAATTATATCTGCTGGTTGTTGGGCTTACATTGATTGTATTATTGCTAGCATTCGCTATTGCAGGATATGTTATTGATAGTGTTCGAGTAGAGTTTGATGTTGCGTTGAATACCATAGTCGCACTACCATTAATGTATCCATCAGCATCAGCCAATATGTCGCTAGGAACATTGATTGTCATCTTAGTTCCTACAATAGTAACTTCTTTTACTTGACTACCACTTGCGTTTTTGAATTGTATTTTAGTGGTCAAATCTTGTGCTGCAGTCGAATTGATTGCTGTTTTAAACTTAATAGTCGCATCTCCAGTACCACTCATAGGCGAAATCGTCGCTGCATCTATTGCTCCTCCATTACTTGTCACAGTAGCTGTCCAACTGCTACTAGCTTTCAATGTG
>JASLEN010000501.1 GCA_030151105.1 Dysgonomonas sp. | reverse complement strand
CTTCTGCTGATGAGGAGCATGCTGTCAACATAATAACAAACAAAGACTTGATTGACTACGATCAAGCAGTGCTGACAAGCTTGAATGTTCTGTCTCAATTCACATCTGAAGCTATTGATTCTATTATACTAAAACTCCTTTATCCAGCATTTGATAGAATAAAGTGGAGAGTTGCAGGGGTTGAGATGCTTGATGGTACAATACCATTTAGTATGCTTCCTGACTTGTTAAAGTCTATAAAAGAAACATTTACTGTAGCTATAAATGATATTGAAAACCCTCAGGTTTATCATAGTAAACTTAAAACTAAAGAATCTAATAAGTTGTTCAATGATCTACAATTTGGGCAGACTGAGATTGGAAGCTATATAATCAATATCTTATCACCTTTAGGGGGATATCAATGGGATTTATTTGGCGGACAAGCTGAAATTCCAATTGGTAGACAAGTGACAGAAAAGCTTATACAATCAGTCCATGGTATCGAAATTGACCTTGACTCTAATAATAGGAGAAAAATAGAGGAAGAAGTAGAACAACAAAAATACAGTGTCAATTTTCTCCAATCTATTTTATCGGTACAAACTAGTACCAAGGATGCTTCGATAGATATTATTGCTGATTGGTGCGTTAGTTTGCCACCTACCGAGGGTATTCCTAGTGTAGCGAAGATTAAACGAGCTCACATGGATACCGTTGGTCAAATAATCGAAAAGTACAGAAAAGCACCAGATGAAATAGTTGAACACTCATTTGTGGGTAAAATATCATCAATTGAAAGCGAACCAGAGATCGGTAATCGAAAATATGTAAGAGTTAAATTAGCTACTATAGGATCAGGTGGAAAGGCTATGAATATTTATTCGAACTTAGATTATATTGATTACTTTGAGGAAGTAAGTCATGCTTTTTCAGACGGGCTTAATGTTCGCATAAAAGGGCTTTATGAAGATAGGGCGCGAGGTAAAGAAATATCAGATGCTGAGTTTGATATAATACAATAAGTCTTTGTATAGGTTGACTGTGTTTCCAAGCCCTATAAAGGATTAGTGAACTCTGTTTATATGCCATACTGAAACTACCACCTCAAAGTAGCGTGTCTACCAATTATGTTAGAAATTGTAGTATATTTATAGTACTAACATTTCATTGAAGTAGTTACATATATTATGTGCTAAGAAATCAAAATTAAATATATGCAAGTTAAGAAAGGCGATACAGAAAGTCTAGTTGATTGTTTGTTTAAATCAACTATAGCAAAAAAATTAGTAGACAGCGTTCTCCCATTTATATCAGAACACATGCAAGAAGCATTAGATTCTCAAACCTCATATATTGAGGTTGGTAGTGAAAATCAAAAAAAACTTAAGGAAGCTGTGAGTCTGCATGAAAAATTACGAACTATAGTGGAGGATTTAGAGATGACTATTGGTTTTCTTAGAATAACTAATGTTGGCGATAATCTAGTACTCTTCCCATTCATAGAAGAAGAGAAAGAATATTATAATTATTTTATTGAAAATTATATAATTAGACTATCATCTATTCCTGACTCTTTAGCGATGTTAGCAAATCATATTAATGAGTATGGGTATTTCCCATGTTATGGGACTACAATTGTTAAAGATAGACGAGGAGTTGTCAATGAAATGGAAAAAGAGATAATGCAACAACTACTTGATGTAAGTAATAGTACACGTTTAAGAAGACATATAAAGGTGCATGAGGGGTATGTGGAGCATGATCATTTTAAAGGAGTTGTATTTTATGCTGACATGTTTAAGCGTATTGGAGCTGATTTTAAAGGAAAAGAGTTGTTAGTTGGTCTTGATCACACAAAACTTGATTCAAATATTACTTCTATTGAAGAAGACATCAAGTCTGTTATTGAAATCGTTGTTAGATACTTGGATATACTAACACCTCAGTTAGATAAATATATTGATGAGAACTAATTAACTATTATGAATTACACAGACCGAATTTTCCCAACGAACAAAGGCTTAACTACTTATTTAGACGAGCTAATAGCTAAAAATTATCAGATACCAACATTCCAAAGAGAAGTTGTATGGGATGAGCTTAATGTTAAAAAACTTTGGGATAGTATATACAAATTTTATCCATTAGGTAGTATTCTTATTTGGAAAACTGATCAAAAACTCCAAAATCACAGACAAATTGGTGGGCATCAAATAACAGATGTGAATTTTAATAGAACGGAGTATCAGTACATATTGGACGGTCAACAAAGAACGACTTCTTTGCTGACATCATTGTATGGAGGAGTGATTCAAGGGAAAAATAACTTTAATCCAACGATTTACATTGATTTAACAGTTGAAGTTGATGATGAAGTTGATGATGAAAGCTATAAGCGTAGATTTTTATTCTGGAATGAGATAGATGATCGAGATGGAGCTTTACGTCCAAATATAAGACTAAAGAAGAAGTATGAGGAAGGGCTGATCGTCAAGCTCATTGATATTAAAAATAATTTTGCAGAAGTGCAAGCCAAAGTTTTTGATAGTATTATTGTTAACAAACAATTTAATCATCCTATTCTTGGAGAACTGGGAAAAATAAAAGGGGTACTAGATAATTACAGAGTATCCTTTATTGAAGTGAAAGGTATTCAAGTATCAGAAGTGTGTCAAATATTTGAAAGAATTAATCAAGCAGGTAAGCCTCTTAATATATTTGACATTGTAGTAGCCAAAACCTTTAAAACAGAAGAAGATGCTAATAAAGGCTTTTATTTAAGAGAGCTGATTGACGATTTTAAAGACAAGAATCATAGTGCCTTTCTAAATATTGGAGATCTAGACTATCTTCAAATACTTGCTATACTAATTAATCAAAACGTAGAGAATAATAGAGTACGTAATATTACTGACAGATATCTAAATGAGATCAAAACAGAGCAAATTTTAGAAGTCTGGAATGGTGCGGAAAAAGCAATATTAAAAACGTTTGACTTTTTTGAAAATTACTTACATTTGCGGAGCCCATACTTGATACCATTTAGATACTTTTATATGACAATAGCTAGTTATTTTTATAACAATGACAACCCTAATTATCATTTTTTAAAGCAATATTTTTGGTTTAATAGTTTTCATTTTCATGATTTATTAAGTAACACTACTCAACTGTTTCAACATATTTCTTTTTTAAATAAAGAAAAGATGGGAGAAGCTTATCAATTTGATAGGTTCCAAATTGATAGACAAAGCTTAAGGAGTGCTACCTATAGTTCAAGAGGGAGAATGAGTAGAGCTATCTTGTCTTTATTTGCAAATGCTAAACCTAAAGATTGGGGACAATGTGATAGGGATGTTTTAGCTCACAATCTCTTTTTTACTACAGATAAACCAAATTTACATCATGTTTTCCCTACAAACTCAGAATATGTTTTAAATAATCAGCATCAAAATATCATAACTAGTGACAGTTTGATGAATATAGCTTATCTAACACAGATAACAAATCTTGACATAACCAATAAGAACCCTCTTGATTATATTAAGGAATATGATAAACCAGATTTTGAACTTATTCTCTCAACTCATTTTCTTCCTATTAGATTGTTAGAGTGGAGTAGAGGTGATCAATTTCCAGAAGATGCACTAGATCAATTTATTGATG
>JASLEN010000048.1 GCA_030151105.1 Dysgonomonas sp. | reverse complement strand
TTGATTGATAGCATAAATATCTGGAGCATATTTTGTTTGAGTCCATGACCCTCTAAACTTCCAGAACTCTATGAACGAAGGTAGTGGAGTAAATTCTGACATCACTAAACTTCCCGAAAACGAAGGATAGAAAAACGATCTATTTTCCTCATCTAGTGTTGAGTTCCAGTCGTTACGACCTGTAATATCTATAAATGCGATGCTCTTCCAAGATGCCGCTGCACGTCCGTAGATACTATTTACTTGCTTACGTGATAGTGACGACGAAGTGGTTGCTGGGTCAACTGAAGCCACCAACGAATAGAATCCAGGAACACTTAATCCTCCATTGGTAGTTCCATTTTGACTATCATTGTTTCTATAAGTCAATGCAGCTCCTATCAAACCTTCTACTCTAAAGTTTCCTACCTTTTTGTCAGCCATAGCCATAGCATCTCCATTGACACTATATCCTCCAGCTCGTGTTGTAGAATAGTAGCCCTTTTTGTTCCATCCACCAACTGCTCCCATAGGATTTCTCCATTGGTCGAGTTGCGAATAATGATCTACTCCAATACGAGCTACCATTTTCAACCAATCTGTAGTTTCGTATTCAGCGTTCAAATATCCATTTACCACATCGTAGTCATTGGAGTGTACAATCTCATTGGCTATGAAGTATGGATTGTCGTACCACGAGCCATCCATCCAGTTTTGCTTTTCGTTGGGGATAGTCCAATAGTTCTTATAGTCTCTAATATCGTATTCTGCTCCCGACCATACAGTTAGGTTATATAACAAACCGCCACCACCATAGCCAGAACCTCCCATATTAGGATAAAATCTTTTGTTGTAGGTCAATCCTCCTTCAAAGGTAAATTTGTCAAACTTCATATCTCCAGATACACTATAGGTAAACTTTTGAAGTTTAGCATTTGGATATTGTCCCTTGTTATACACATGTGTAAATGATGCTCTCACTCCCCCATTCTCACCTCTTTGAGCAATGCTAACGTTATTATTTGTAACTAAACTTGTTTCCTGAAAATTTTTCAAGTTGTTTTTACCTTTGCTTACAAGTTCTGTTTTTTCACGTTGTTGAGTATATGGATTATAAATCTCAGCATATCTCCCAATATCTAGCTTATCCCCCCAAACATAGCTTCCTGGCATATACTTACCACTTTGTCCTGTACTGTAAGACGTTTGAGTTTTAGGACGTGCCACATATCCAGCATTGAACATCGTGCTACTATTGATACTTATGTCAAAGCCTTTTTTCCCAGCCTTTTTAGTTGTAATCATCAATGCCCCAGCCCCACCTTCAGATCCATAGAGAGCTGATGCTGTAGCTCCTTTTAGCACACTAATAGACTCTATATCATCGGCAGGTATATCTCGCAATGAGATGAATTTATTGGCAACTCCATCTATCACTATAAGCGGACTACGTCCACGAAGTTCTATTGCTGGAGCAGTATTAAACTCAGAACTATTCTTCACATTCAATCCTGCTACTTTCCCTGTCAAGCTAGTAGCCATGTCAACACCTTTCACATTTGTGAGGTCTTTTCCACTGACAGATTGCACTGAATATCCTAATGCTTTTTCTTCTCTTTTGATACCTAGAGCTGTTACAATAACCTCATCCAAAGCTTTAGAGTTTTCTTCTAATGTAATATCAAATTTAGATTTACCATTGATTTTCATTGCAATGGTGTTGTATCCAAGATAGGATACAGAAAGCGTATTGTGACCAAAAGTTTGAAGCGAGAAGTTACCATCAATATCTGTGATAGCACCTTTTCCATTTTCTTCTTTTATTTTCACACTAGCTCCTATCACGGGTTCACCTCCAAGATCTACTACAGTACCCGTAATCTTGATAAGGTTTCCCTTTTTAATAAGTATCTGTCTGTTTTTCAATTCATAGAAATAATGTGTTCCTGACAATGCAGCCGACAATACGTCTTCTACTTTGGCTTTGTTCATTGTCACATTACTGATCGGATCATTAACATTAACCTCACCTTCATTGATGAAGAAGGTATAGTTTGTTTTCTCTTCAATTTCCTTTATCAATGCCGATAAAGTTTTGTTTTCTAGTTTTGTTGATATCGTATTGGACTGGGCATGAGACGTCATGTGTATTCCCAGCACAGAAATTGCTATCAACAATAATGTTCTTTTTATATTTTTCATAGATTTTTTTGCATAAGAGTCCTTGTCAAACAAATTTTACCTATTGGTAAAACTCATTCAATAATAATTGTTAATATTAATATTAATTGAATTTGGCTCTATCAGAATCTAGTCATTCAATGAATTTCAGGCCTATCTCTAGATTAGATATCACTTTATTATTAAGTTTTTGTATATAAATCAGATTAATTATCTGTCTATTTTCATTTTGTATGTTTTATGATAATTTTCATCCTCTTCTACCATATATTTTATGTCTGATGCTCCAACCATCAAATCTAAAATTGTTTCTATAGGCTCATTCTTTATCTTGAACGAGAAGTTCAATCCAGAATAATCACCAGTTTCTAATATTATTTTTGTATTGTACCATCTCTCTAGTCGTGGCACAATATTTTCAACTGTTTCATTCACAAATTGAAGACCGTTATATCCTCTCCATGCACAATAATTGTTAGCATCTATTGCCTCCCGTTTCATCTCCCCATTTGACAACATAAGATTCAATCGTTCGTCTGGCTTCAGAATATACTCATCTACCACATTGCTATCTCGGTGTTTATAATTTACCTTTACACTTCCCTCCAAGAGTGTTGTTTCAACAATATCTTTGTCTTTGTTTTCAAATATTTCGAATGATGTACCCAAAACCTCGACACTCACATTTTCTATTTGCACTTCAAAGGTCTGCTTCTCATTATTTACCACATCAAAAAAAGCTTGTCCATCTAGTTTCACAATTCTACTATCGCCCTCAAATTCGGCAGGGTAAACTAATTGGCTCAATGCTCCCAATTTCACCTTTGTGCCATCACTTAGCACAATCTCTTTTTCGTCTTGCTTACCTGTAGAAAACACATATACTTCCTTTACTTCCTGCGTCACACTAGACACAATGTATGCCAGCCCCATCATAAACACTCCCAATAAACAAGCGGCTGCAATATATTGAAACCTCAACCTACGTCGTGCTATTCTATTGTTACTTGCAGGACTATTTATACGATTCTCAATATAATTCCACCCACGCTCTTCGTCATAGCCGTCTTGACTCATGTCTGGGTTTTGCCATTGAGCTTCTAGCTCTTTATTTATATTCTGATCTTCGTAGTCAAGAAGTCTATCATCTTCTTTTACTTCCGAATTCATAAATCGTTTCAAGTAATATGTTATATTTTGTTTTTTCATACTATCTATAATTAAATACACAGGGGACTTAGGCATCCCTGGACAATTAATATTAATTAACAAAAAGGCTCCAAATAAGGAATGAGAAGGTCACCGAACTCTTCAATTGCGACTTTATTTCGGCTAATACCATACTGATATTGTATTCTACAGATTTTTCGGAGGTATTGAGTATTTCTGCAATTTCACGATAAGTTTTGTGCTCTTGCCTACTCAGAAGAAATATCTTTTTGCGTTGAGCTGGTTGGCTATCAACAATCTTGGTTATATGTGCTCTTATATCTTGTACAGCTATCTCAGCTTCCACATCTTGCAAACTATCCACAACATTCAGCAAAGTTAAATCCACAACATGTGTGTTAATCATTGATCGTTTTAGGTTGAAAATATAATTCCTACTCAAGATGAAAAGGTATCCATCAAAGTTTTCTGAATTTTCTATCTTCTCTCTATTTTCCCAGAGCTTGATAAAGATATCCTGTACCACATCTTGTATATCTTCTCTATTGCGTAAATATAAGGTAGCAAAGCCCCGCACTTTATGCAAATAAAGTGTGTAAAGCTGTTTAAAAGCGCTTTGCTCGCCCTCTTTAAATCGTTTTACTAAAAAAGCTAAGTTGTCTGACATAAGCTCCAATAAATAGTGTGATAGAATTAATGCGCAAAAGTTAGATATATTTTGTCTAATAGCCAAGTTCAACTGCCGCGATAACCATTTCGTAACCACTTTGAGAGGACAGTGTAACAATCTTTCAAAATAATACTGAGATTTATAAAAACAAAATTATTCTTGATTTCTTTATTAACACTAATAATTTAAGACAACAATCTATGACATTGTAGAATGCCCAATTCATAACGTAGTATGCTTTTATCTGAACTGCATTGAACGTAACAAAATAGTAGCATAAGATTGATTAAATTGAAAAATTAGAACTATTTTTACTCTTCAATTGTTATCTTGGTAGGGATATTTAACTTATTAAAACATTTATGCTAGTGCAATTAGATGATGCAATCAAAAACCTTTCTCAAAAAGGGTATCTAGATCTCGAAATAGACAAAGACATCAACCTAATCGAGGAAATAAACAAGTTACGTAAAGAAAAAAATGCTATAATCTTAGCTCATTATTACCAAAAAAAGGAAATACAAGATATTGCAGACTATCTAGGAGATAGTTTACAGTTGGCTCGAGCAGCAGAAAAGACTGATGCTGATATGATTGTTTTTTGTGGTGTGCATTTCATGGCAGAAACTGCAAAAATAGTCAATCCTAAGAAAAAGGTAGTGCTACCAGATCTATTAGCAGGCTGTTCTTTAGCAGACTCATGTTCGGGGGAGGGCTTACGTGCCATGCGAAAACAACATCCCGAAGCAATAGTAGTAAGTTATATCAACTGTGATTCTACGGTGAAGGCAGAAAGCGACATTATTGTTACGTCGTCCAATGCCGAGCATATTATCAATAGCTTACCCAAAGAGCAGGAGATTATATTTGCGCCCGACAAGAATCTAGGAGCTTATCTCAATAGCGTTACAGGTAGAAATATGATTCTCTGGGATGGAGCATGTATTGTACATGAGGCATTCTCGTTGGAGAGAATAGGAGAACAAATGCTTAAACACCCCAATGCAAAACTGATTGCACATCCTGAGGCAAAAGCACAGTTACTCAAGTTTGCGGCATATATTGGTTCCACATCCAATCTCTTGAATTATGTTATCAATGATGATGCGCAAGAATACATAGTGGCTACAGAAGAAGGGATATTGCATGAAATGCAAAAGAAAGCCCCTCACAAGACATTGATTCCTGCATTGGTAGAAGACAAGACCTGTAATTGTGGTGAGTGTGCTTTTATGAAGCTCAATTCTCTTGAGAAATTATATTTATGCATGAAATACGAATTGCCCGAAATATTGATGGAAGAAGACTTACGATTGCAAGCCTTAAAACCAATCAATAGGATGCTAGAATTGTCAAAAGCAATCAAATAATTTGAAATGATATATACAGATGTATTGGTTATAGGCTCTGGAATCTCTGGACTGTCCTATGCCCTCAAGGTGGCTCAAAAGTGTGGAGATGCTAGAATCACCATTGTCACCAAAGCTGATGATGAAGAGTCTAACACCAAATATGCACAGGGAGGAGTTGCCGTTGTAACCAACTTTGAGCAAGACAGTTTCAACAAACATATTGAAGACACACTGCGTGCAGGTGCTGGTATGTGCAACCGAGAGGTAGTAGAAATAGTAGTGAAAGAAGGACCTCAACGTATCAACGAAATCATTGATTGGGGGGTAAACTTCGATAAAAATGTAAACGACACTTACGACCTAGGCAAAGAAGGAGGACATACAGAACACCGAGTGGTTCACCATAAAGACATCACTGGTGCAGAGATAGAAAGAGCATTGTTAGATGCCTTGAAGCGCTACTCCAATGTAACGCTACTCAATCATCATTATGTGATAGATCTCATCACCGAACATCATATTGCTGAAGATACTTTCGACAAGTATAATCTAAATTGCTATGGAGCCTATGTGCTAAACTTGAAAGAGCAAAAGGTTGTAAAAATGTCTGCTAAAATTACTCTAATGTCAACTGGTGGATGTGGACATGTATATAAAAACACGACCAATCCCACTATTGCCACTGGAGATGGTATTGGACTTGCACACAGAGCAAAAGCCAAGATCAGTAATATGCAGTTTATACAATTTCACCCTACGGCTTTCTATAGCAATCGTACAGGACAATTGTCTCTTATATCCGAAGCGGTGAGAGGTTTTGGAGCAAAGCTGCGTACAGCATCAGACGAAGCCTTTATGCACAAGTATGATGAGCGGGAAGAACTTGCATCTCGAGACATCGTAGCTCGTGCTATTGATAGCGAAATGAAGTTGAGGGGAGATGATTACGTTTGTCTCGATTGTAGGCATTTGGACAAAGATAAGTTTATGGCACATTTTCCCAATATCTATCAGCAATGTATGGATGAAGGATATGATATGTTTCAAGACTTAATTCCTGTAGTTCCAGCAAGCCACTATCTATGTGGAGGCATTGATGTAGATATATTTGGACAAAGTACCATCAAAAATATGTTTGCAGTGGGCGAATGCACCAACACAGGACTTCATGGAGCTAATAGACTTGCGTCCAACTCCTTATTGGAGGCTCTTGTTTTTGCTCATCGTGCTGCGCTGAAAACGGTGGAGAGAATAAATGAAAACGATTTTAAATTTGATAGTCTATCTAGGATTCCTGAATGGAATGAGAAGGGACTAAAAGCAAATGATGAAATGGCTATCCTAAATTATTTGCGCAAAGAACTACAATCTTTGATGAGCGATTTGGTTGGCATTGTTCGTTCTGATAGTCGTTTGCAGTTGGCTAAAATGAAAGAAGAAGAAATCTATAAGTCTGTAAAAGAATTGTACAATCTATCTTTCATGTCCCTACAGTTGTCAGAACTCCGCAATTTAGTTAGCGTAGCCCACCTAATTATTACTCAAAGTATAGCACAGAAAGAGAATAGAGGTGCTTTTTTTAATAAGGATTTAATAGAGAATTGAAGATGAAAACTAGACCATCATACGTGACAGACGAAAGACTTAAACATTTTATAGCAGAAGCAATTGCAGAAGACTTGGGAGATGGAGATCACTCCACTTTGGCAAGTGTTCCAGAAAATCTGATTCGCAAGGCTCAACTCTTGGTCAAAGACAATTGCATCTTGGCTGGTGTAGAATTGGCTCAAGAAATATTTCACTTCTACGACAAAGACCTGAAGATAGAAGTGCTAAAGCATGATGGAGATGAAGCCAAGATAGGCGATGTAGTCTTTATTGTAGAGGGTTCTGCTCGTTCGATATTAAGCATGGAACGTTTCGTCCTCAATTGTATGCAACGAATGAGTGGCATCGCAACTAGTGCTCATGCAATGGCTAAGCTTGTAGAGCATACTAAAACAGTTATACTAGACACTCGCAAAACAACTCCAAACTTCAGAATGTGCGAGAAATGGGCTGTAAAGATAGGTGGTGCAACCAATCATCGCTATGGTTTGTATGATATGATAATGCTAAAGGACAATCACAACGATTATGCAGGAGGTATTACCCAGTCAGTCAAATCAACCGTAGCCTACTTGAAAGAGCATAATAAAGACTTAAAAATAGAAGTAGAAACACGAAATATTGAAGAAGTAAAAGAGGCTCTAGCTACTAATGCAGTAGATATAATCATGCTAGACAACATGTCTTTGGCTACGATGAAAGAAGCTACAGCGTTGATTGGCAACAGAGCCAAGACTGAGGTATCGGGCAACGTAACACTGGAGCAAGTGGAAGCAATTGCAGCCATTGGAGTTGACTATATTTCGTCTGGTGCTATTATTTATTCAGCTCGTAATATAGATTTAAGTCTAAAAGCTTTTTAATACAAGTTTCATAGATCTGATAAGACATAAAAAAGGTGTAGCTTCTTCTGCTACACCTTTTTAATATCATTTTAATTGGAAAAGACTATACCAACTTACGAATCAAGTCTTCTCTATCTCCATAGATGTAATCAATCACAGGAACCTCAATCATTGTGTATGCTCCCGCCTGCTGCTTCATAGCTGCACGAGCTGCTGCCACAAGCACTTGAGCCGTAAGGGCTGGATTGTTTATTTTCATATCAAACTCCACCAGTTGGTTTTGAGTGATACCTGAAACACCTTTGCGAATCATGTGCACACCATGTCCCATATCTTTCAAGGCATCTACCGAATCTACTTGTTTTACGTGAGTTTCGTCGTGAGCAAAATAATCATCAGCCTTCAATGTAGCTGCCACTTTTGCAAAGTCGTACCCATCTTTCAATTCAATATAAACCATACGTCTATGGATACCAGTACCCAATGGAATAGTCATTGACAAAGCATCTTTCACTCCATCAATAGCCTTTGCTGCCACAGAGTGTCCCATGCTCATACCTGGTCCAAAATTGGTATAAGTGATTCCTTTAGGAGCCATAAACTCCATAATAGAACGCACTAGCGAGTCTGTACCTGGATCCCATCCCGCAGAAATAATTGATACTTTATTGTTTTCTTTTGCCACCTTATCAAGGCTACGACGAAGATCAACAATACCTCCATGAATATCGTAGCTATCTACTGTATTAATCCCAGCTTGCAGACATTCAATAGCATAAGCCTCCACCATACGAGTTGGTGCGCTCAATACTGCCACATCTACATCCTTCAATTCAGAAATATGCTTTACAACCGAATATTGCTTCAATTCCTCTGGAACGTGATTAGGATCACGACGCACAATTCCTGCCACCTCAAAATCAGGTGCTGAAACTAGCGCATCCAATACAAATTTCCCAATATTCCCATAACCGACTACTGCTGCTCTAATCTTTTTCATCTTCTTTCTTTTTTAAATTCAGTTGTAATATATTTATTTGGATGTATTTTTATTCTGGTTGACTTTCTTTGAAGAAATTATAGAGCCATTCCAATGCTTTATAATCCTCTTCTAGTTTCTTTTGAAAATCGTTTGAGAAAACCTCCTCTCCTATCGGACAAGCCTTGGATACAAATATTCCTTTGCGGTGATACCACTGTTGGAAATATTCTCCCAATTCATTTTTTATTGGTCGCTTATACTCTTCGCCACCTACCGAGAAGCCTCTATCGAAAACGGTCTTTTGAGTAATTTCTTCAAACTCACTTGCTCTATAACCAATATGGTCTCTGATATCATCCATCACAAAACGTTTAGGTTGATAGATCCCCATTCCATAAACATATTGATTAGCATTTAGTTCAAGGAAATAGCCAGGATAATTAGACCACTCTTCGGAACTAACAGGAATGGAAAAAGCCAACCACATATGCGTCTTATAAGGGCTCTTATCTTTCGAGAAACGAATATCTCTATTGATACGAGATATACAGCGATGTGGACGAAGTTCGAAATTGACATCAATGCTCTTCATTGCTGGGCTTACCGCAATGCATAATTCTTTGAAACGTTCACGGACTTCTTTTTCATACGTTTTTCGGTTTTCATCAAACCATTCTTTCGTATTATTTTGTTCCAAATCTTTAAAAAACTGGATAGTCTGTTTTGTAAATCCCGTAAATTGATTGTTCATAGCTCTCGCACATTATGTTGTGGATGCGACTTGGTCGCCCCTATTGCTACTAATTGATATTGTTCCATTGACTCGCATTCATCCTCATAGTCTTCAAAGTAAACCACCACATCTGTATTATCGACAAATAGCATCACATTGCTTGGCAAGGTTTTATCCTTATCGTAGAAAGTGCCTTTTACAGAGAATGAAATATCAAGTTTGGTCAATACGGCACAAAAATAAGAAAAAGTTAGCCGACTTGTATCTTTAAATAGCCACTTATCGAACTTAAATTGCTTTTTTGTAGGATTCTTTAACCATCTCAAGCCATCGCACCAGAGAAGAAACAGCTCATTGTCCGCAAAATGAAGTTCAAAAGTGCTATACCTCCAAATATACATTCCGTGTCCCATATCGTTTTTGTCGTCTGGTTTGCAGAAATTTGTCAGCACATCCTCCATTGTCCAACCTAGTGCTACACAATCTAGCCTACCCGTCTTGATAAACTCTAGTAACGATACTATTTTCGTAGCTCCTCTTCTCATCTTTCTTTTATAAAAAATAAAGATAGCCTTTTCAAACTATCTTTATTTATAATCATTGAGCTCTTTATACGATTAGTTTCTATTAGGAGGGATAGGAAACTGGCTCTTATCAAAACTACCAGAGAGAGAGAGTTTCCCTACAGAAGGGAATCTATAGCTATCAGCTGTTAATAATTCTCGGAAACTAGATGTAGCACTCAACGCAGTCACATTGGTAGGAAAAGCAAGCATTCCTACTTGTTTTACACGAGTGAAAGAACTAGATAAACTTATAGTTGAAAAGTTTAAAAATTCTATTTTATTTATCTTCGAAGCGGTCTCTCCCATAAAGCTTTGAGTGAAATCAGCTTTATCTCCAGAAAACGTCATATTATTAACAAGAGAATCAAAACTTTGTACTATTTCCAAACTGCTTGCTGATAGATTGAGAGCCCCAATATTTGACATCCTATTAAAGCTCTGAGAGATATGCATTGTGCTTGCCGACAGATTGATAGACTCCATATTTGATAATGCATAAAAACTTTGAGAAATATGTAGAACCCTTGCATTTTTAGGAGAAACAATTGAAACAAGATTAGACTCACCAGTAAGTGTTTGAGAAATATATATGCTATCCGCCTGTTCTGGAAATTCAATCCTTTCTACATACTTGTCTAGACTTTGTGATAAGGATAAGACATCTACCTTCTTCGGAAATTTAATTGTCGTCAACAGTGGATTGCTTTTAAAAACATTGGAACACTTCATTGTATCCATAAATGAAGGGAACTGAATAGTCTCTAATTTTGGATTATTTGTAAAACTAAGTGAACTAAGCCCAGATGTAGAAGATAAAGACTCAGGTAAAACAATGGAAATCAACTCAGGATAACCTCTAAAGTGCGATGAATTTTCATACGAAGTGATTCCCTCTTCCACTACGATGTGCTTAACATGTTTCAAACAAGTTCCTAAGTCGAGATTAGCAGGTAATTCCCCTGTTCCTTTCACTGTTAATATATCATCTTTCAATTTCCATGATACATTCTTTGAAGATCCTGTTTCTTCTATAGGGTCGATATCAATATCAATTCCTCGTCCCACAATTTGCCATGTTGAGCCATCCCAAACATACAGACCTGCCTTATTAGAGCATTTCTTTCCACGTAGAGTTCCCCATAAAGTCAGTCCAATATGTGCTTCGTCAATCGAAGCTTTGGCTCCCATCTCAAGACCATCCTTAATGTATTGGTCATTGACAACATCATCATACATTGGATATAAGCTATTACCATCTGATAAATTGACACGGGGCAACATTAGACCTTTGTCTGCATTTCTTCCGCCAGCCTTGGACGTATCATCGTCATACTCTCGGAGCTCCAACATGGCTCCTTTTGCAGGCTTTAGGGCTGATCCAATAGTCACTTGTGAGAATACATTACTAGATGTGCTAGATATAACCAATGCTGCTGAAAGCATTAGTTTTTGTTTAAGTTTCATATAAAAAAAATTTGTATAGAATATGCTCTAAATAACTGAGCCTTGTGCTAAAATGTAGATGATTGAACAATAAAAGAACCTGCTTGCACTCATCTAAATGCAAACAGGTTTATATAGATTTTACTTTGCTAGTTCTTTGATCACAGCCATCACCTCTCCACCAATTGCTTCTGCTTCTTGCATGGTGTGTGCTTCTGAATAAACACGGATAATAGGCTCAGTATTTGATTTACGTAGGTGCACCCATTTGTCAGGGAAATCGATTTTTACTCCATCAATATCAGTAATCGTTTCAGTAGAATATTTCTTCTTCACCGATTCTAAGATTGCATCCACATCAATTCCTGCTGTTAGATCCACTTTTTGTTTTGCAATAAAGTATGGAGGATAAGATGCTCTTATTTCGCTCACTTTCTTTTTCTCGTGTGCCATATGGCTCAAGAATAGAGCAATTCCCACTAGAGAATCACGACCATAATGGCTTTCTGGATAGATGATTCCACCATTTCCTTCACCACCAATTACGGCATTATTTTTCTTCATCAGTGTCACCACATTCACCTCTCCCACTGCTGATGCTTGGTATTTACCACCATGTTTTTCTGTAACATCACGCAATGCACGGCTCGAACTTAGGTTAGACACCGTATTACCCGGAGTATGCTTCAATACATAGTCGGCACACGCCACTAGCGTATATTCTTCTCCAAACATTTCGCCAGTTTCGCAAACTATAGCCAAACGATCGACATCTGGGTCAACTGAAAAACCAACATGAGCTCCAGAAGTTTTCATCAATGATGAAAGTTCTACCAAATGCTCAGGAAGTGGTTCTGGATTGTGAGGAAAGTCTCCATTAGGAGTAGTATATAATTCATGTACTTTCTTAACTCCTAGTTGTTGAAGAAGTTTAGGGAGTACAATTCCACCCACAGAGTTTACACAATCAATAGCAACTTCAAAATTAGCAGCCTTGATAGCTTCTACATCTACCAGTTTGAGTGCTAATACAGAATCAATATGTTTTTGAGTATAATCCTTCTCTGTTACTTTTCCTAAATGATCTACTTCCGTAAAAGTATAATCATCCGATTCCGCAATACGAAGCACTTCTTCTCCTTGCGCTGCATTCAGAAACTCTCCGTTTTCGTCTAGCAACTTAAGAGCATTCCATTGGCGAGGATTGTGACTTGCTGTAAGGATAATTCCTCCGCAAGCATTTTCCATTGCCACAGCCAATTCTGTAGTTGGAGTAGTAGCCAAACCTAGTTTTACAACATTGAATCCCATTCCCATGAGCGTACCAATTACTAGATTTTCCATCATTTCGCCCGACATACGAGCGTCACGACCAACTACTATTTTGTTAGTATCTCTTTTGTTATTCTTACGGATCAAAGTTGCATAAGCTGATACAAATTTAACAGTATCAATAGGGCTCAATCCCTCCCCTACTTTTCCACCAATTGTACCTCTAATACCTGAGATAGATTTGATAAGTGCCATAGTATTTCTTTATTGATTATATTAAGATTTAAATTTATTCTTTTTCGCTTGGTTTTTCTTCAGTCACCTGACGATAGTATGTATAATGTATTCTAGTAAATTTGAATGGCTCGTAGGCACTACGTTGATATGCCGACCCATTTACAAAAGGTACAATCAAATCTACAACAGCTCCACTTCCTACTGCTATTTTTTCAGTCAAAGGAAGTACACAAGCTGGTGACATATAATAATATTTAGCAGTACCTTGTGTTTGAGTTTCCATATACGTACTAGGCATTCCATAAGTAAACTTAATATCGCTACCTCTGTTTCCCCATACAGATGTATCAGAAGATACTAACATTCGTATGCTGTCAAACCATAAGGTTACATCCAGAATTTCTTCTTTACCCAATGCATTTTTATAATCTCCTGGATCCTCTACTCGTAAATATACGCCTGTAGAGCCTTCTAAGTAATATTCATCTTTAGCAAATTTATGATCTGCTGGATATTCTCTGATTACTTTTATTCCATTGTCAGCTATAAAATTCTTTATCGCTTTTTTCTCTTTATCTAGTCTCTTACCATACGAGTCGCCACTACATGCAGCTATCACTAACGATAGTACTAGAAGTGTAAATATTGAACTAATCAGTTTTTTCATTGGATATTGCTTGTTATTAGTAATTTTGCGGTTAGTCTATTAAATATGAAATATATTCAGGCAAAGTTTTTTCGAAGATAGCTATTGCCTCTTCCAATGGCCCTCTAAACTCTGCTCCCGAAGCATTGAGATGTCCACCTCCTCCAAAACATTGTTCTGCGAGTTGGTTGCACGGAAAATTGCCTTGCGAACGAAGTGAGATTTTAATCATATCTACATCCTCTCTAAAGAAGATTGAGAATTTGATACCTGCAATGCTCAATGGCATATTTGCAAAACCTTCAGTATCTCCCTTTTGCATATGAAATCGTTGTTGTTCTTCGTGCGTAAGATGTATCATTACAGTCTTATACTCCTCATATACTTTCAGTTTTTCGGACAAAAGAAAACCTTGAAGTCTAAAACGATCTACGGTATAGTTATTGAATACATTTCTGTAAATCTGATCTTTATCGATTCCGATGTTCAGAAGTTTTCCAATAATAGAATAAATCTCGGGACTGTTAGAGTTGTATGTAAATCCGCCTGTATCAGTCATCATTCCTGTGTAGATGCACTCAGCACTACATAGAGAGATACGCTCAAAGTCGCCCATTCTACAAATCAATCTAAATATTAGTTCACTTGTAGAAGATATTTCGGGATGCGAAATAGTTACATTACAAAAGTCATCTGGATAGGGATGATGATCCACCATCACTTTTTTTGCAGAAGTAGCCAATAGAGTTTCAGCAACTTTACTAGTTCGTTTTGCAGTATTAAAATCAAGACAGAAAATGACTTCAGCATCATTCAATAGTTGAGTTGCTTTTTCGGTCTCTTCTTCAAAATTTACAATCGTATCAGCACCAGGCATCCAGTTCAAAAAACTTGGATACGTATTTGGCACTACCACAGTCACGTCATTTCCTTCATCCTTCAGATAATGATATAGCCCAAGCGACGAGCCAAGTGCATCTCCATCAGGTGAAACGTGTGTCACGATTACCATATTATTGTACTTTCCAAGGTAATGGCTTACCTTGCTTATGTTTGCTTCTTTAATTATCTTCGATAACATCTTATTGTTTTAGCCCTTTTCTTAATTTAGTTCCATACTAAGCTAATGAGCAAAAGTACTAAAAAATAATACTAAACGCACCTTTTTTTGTAACATCATAAATGGGAATGTTTCTATTTTCACATTCTTTAGTTAGTTGTTTGCGTGCAATTGATTTCAACGAGCCATCTAAGACTACAGAGGAGACCTTATAACGCTCTTCAATAGTCGATAGCGTATGAAATTGGTCGTTCACCAAGATAGCAACATCCACTTGATATAATTCTCTGTTTTCTAAGCCATCAGATAATAATTGATTGATAATAATCACCTTTTTGTCTCCTATTTCGAGAAGTGGATTAATGGTACTCATCAACATGCTATCTAGCGATATTGAATGATTTTTATAGCTGATAACAATATCAGTTTCTCCATATCTGTTATACACGATCAATTGATCTTCTGTCTGAATAATATCTTTAGCCAAAAGTGTAAATACAAAAATTAGAGACAAACTCAAAACCCCAATCAGGGCTTTACTACTATATCTGATACCTGCAAACAGAAATGCAATGATAATGGAAAACACCAAAATGAGTTGAATGAATGACATCTCTATATTCTCCACTAATGCAAAGGGTAATTGCTCCAATAGTCTAACTCCGTTATTCATCATCCCTATCATTATATCTACAGTGTGCATTGGTATGTCGTAAATTTCGAAAGAGTAAGAAGGCAGCAGCAAGGCAACTAGAGAGGCAATACCGATAGCACCCACCCCATACATAATAAGACTAACAAGCGGAACAATCAGCAGATTTCCAATAAAGAAGTAAGTAGGAAAAGTACCAAAATAGTATAAACAAAGCGGAAAAGTAGCCAACTGGGCTACAAACGTTAGGCAAAACATTTGCCAGACATAACGCACTAATTTGTTACGACAAACAATCAATCTCTCCATTCTTTTATATAAAACCAAGATAGAAAGAACCGAAACAAAACTCAATTGAAAACCAACATCAAACAACCAAAAAGGGTTGTAGAGCAACATAAAAAAGGCTGCGATATACAAACCATTCAACCCACTATATTTCCGATTAGAAAAAAGACGAGCCAAACAAAACACTGATAACATAGCACTTGCCCTCACCACCGAAGCTGGCAAGCCCGTTACAAAAGCATACACCCAGAGCAAAACGATGATAATTAAAAAGCGCCACCTATAGAAGCGAGATGTAGGTGCTATAGAACCTAGAAGTAAGTTGATGATAGAAAAAATGATCATCACGTGCAGACCACTTACCGAGAGGATATGGACGATTCCTGTTGTACGAAAACCTTGAATTAAATCGTCTGAAAGCGTATCTTGATAGCCCAAAGTGAGTGCTGAAAGTACTGCCAAGTTATCACCCACAAAGCCTAACGATTCGTAAAACTGCATGACCTGCTCACGTACTTGCAGGGCTACTATTTTTAGAGAAGTGTTTGTTTCTCCTGTCGCTATCCACGAATAGTTGGACAAATAGGCAGAAGCCACAAAACCTTGATTGTACATATATCGCTCATAATCGAACTCATTTGGATTTCCAGCATTCCTAAACGTTTGCAGCTGTGCTTGGAATGCGATTTCTGTCCCCACAGGTAAAGGTGTTCTCAGACTATCTTTCTGAAGATAGCAAACCACATTTATACCTTCTTTAGGGATATAAATCTTGTGCGCTACTGAGTTTGGCTTCTCTTGTGGCGTATCAGTTACATAGCCCACATAAGTCCGATACTATTCAGACTTATGTGGGCTATGTAACTGATACGCCACAAGAGAAGCCAAACTCAGTAGCGCACAAGATTTATATCCCTAAAGAAGGTATAAATGTG
>JASLEN010000483.1 GCA_030151105.1 Dysgonomonas sp. | reverse complement strand
AACTGATGCAGAGTATAGCGAGTAAGGCTATAGCGAGTTTTTTCATGATGATGTTGATAATTAGATGTTATAGTATTGTCCAAAACAATGCCATAAGATTATAAAATTAGGCATCAAATCTACTCATAAAACGTTAAATAGGCAAAATAGTGATTGTAATATAGTTTTTAGTAGAAACATAGAATTCTTCTAAAAATTATTTTCTCACTCATTTAATAATATCAAAAGTTTCTTTACAAATTTGAGTTATGCTTATCCAGTCTTAGCCTTAATGGTATCACTTGGGCACAATTTAGACCCATATCTACACAAGCAACTCCAGCATTGAACCAAGGTTTCAAGTTCTCCTCAGTTGGCTCCACAGCACCCGTAGCCCCTCAACTTCAAGAGTGTAGGCAAATCAGAAAAAACAGTAAAAAGTGATGTTGTGATATATAAATGGTAAATATATAACTATATGTTTGTACCTTATTCACCAACTGTGCCTTTATAACATTAAATCATAAATATAATGAGACATTTATTTCTATTCCTAAGTTTTCTTTTTTGCTTATCAGCAATTTCAGTTGAGCAACACCCCATTCCTCGGATGGGTAATGCTAATGTTAAGCCTTTTGATGACGGTTGGCTTTTTAAACGTTATGGGCTACAAGCCGATGGCACGCAGCTAGTTGAGCCCAAAGGGCTAGAGAAGCTAGATGTAGCCGATGCTGATTGGCAGAAACTAGACTTGCCACATGACTTTGCTATTTCTGGTCCATTTCGTATAGAACTGTCAGGAAGTACTGGGAAACTGCCCTATAGAGGAATCGGATGGTATAGAAAGCACTTCGATGCTCCTAATCTAAAAGATAACGAACGTGTATATATAGACTTTGATGGAGCTATGGCTAATGCTGAGGTATGGCTCAATGGAAGTTATGTGGGCACATGGCCTTTTGGATACAATTCTTTTCGCCTCGATTTGACTCCATATTTGAAGAAAAATGAAGAAAACGTGCTTGCTGTGCGCCTCGATACCGAAAAATTGGAATCGAGATGGTATAGTGGAGCTGGAATATATAGGCATGTATGGTTGGTAACATGTGAGCCTGTTCATGTGGCGCATTGGGGAACATACATCACTACGCCTGAGATATCTGCTACATCAGCCAAAGTGAATACAGAGATAACTGTAGAAAATTTTAGACAGCATAAAGTTGATGCAAAAATACGTACTCAATACTATGAGTTGGATATAAATGATCAACCACTAAAACTAATAACTACATCCGAATCTGATTTGACAATCAAAGCCAATCGTTCGGAAACAACGAAACAAGTTGTAGAGATACAGAATCCTAAACGTTGGGATATTGTATCACCTAACAGATATTTAGCACGTACAGAAGTTATTGTAAACGGAGAAGTTACAGATACTTATAACACACCATTTGGTATTCGTACCATTGAGTTTACTGCAAATAATGGTTTTCTCTTGAATGGTAAACGTGTTGAAATCAAAGGAGTTTGTCAACACCATGACCTTGGTTCATTAGGTGCAGCATTTAACAAAAGTGCATTGAAACGTCAACTCGCTATGTTGCAAGAAATGGGATGTAATTCTGTGAGGACTTCTCACAATCCTCCTGCGCCAGAGTTACTTGAACTTGCTGATAAGATGGGAATATTGATATGGGACGAAGCTTTTGATGCTTGGCGAAAAGGAAAACGTAAATTCGACTACAGTCGTTTATACGATGAGTGGCACGAGAAAGATTTACTCGCCCTCGTATATCGTGATCGCAACCATCCATCTGTTTTTATATGGTCTATTGGTAACGAAGTGATGGAGCAACAAAATGTAGAAATGACCAGACACCTTGCCGATATTATGCGCAAGGCAGATCCTACACGCCCTATTTCTAACGGATATAATGATCCTGATGGGGGACGAGCTTCAGGAGCCGTAAGTGCATTGGACATCATGGGGGTAAACTATTTTTTCAGTCAACAAGCTAAATGGGATGCTGACGAGAGGTACAAAGATATGCCTACTGTTGGCAGCGAGACGTCTTCTTGTGTGTCTTCACGTGGAGAATATTTCTTTGGATCAGATTATCAAGATTGGCAAATTACTTCCTACGACCGTGCTTCTCCAGGTTGGGGATGCTCTCCTGATGTGCAATTTCGAACACAAGCAAAACATCCGAATCTATTGGGAGAATATGTTTGGACAGGGTTTGACTACTTAGGAGAACCAACACCATACAATTCGGACGAAACTAATTTGCTGAATTTCAGAACCGATCCGTCTAAAAAGGCAGAACTTGAAGCCAAGCTAAAAGAAATAGCAGATAAGAACCCACCATCCAGAAGCAGTTACTTTGGAATTATTGACCTAGCAGGTTTCCCTAAAGACCGTTTCTATAGCTATCAAGCACAATGGAGACCAGATTTGCCTATGACTCACATTCTACCTCATTGGAATTGGGCTGAACGAATAGGGGAAACAACCCCGATACACGTCTATACTTCAGGGACGGAAGCCGAATTGTTTGTAAATGGAAAAAGCAAGGGGAGAAAATCAAAAGTAAAAGGTGAAGATTTTCGTTTGGTTTGGGATAGCGTAGTGTATGAGCCAGGAAGAGTTAAAGTAGTATCCTATAAGGATGGCAAAGAGTGGTCGAAAGCCGAAATTAAAACAACGGGCAAAGCAACAACGTTAGCTCTTAATTCGGATAAAAAAGAAATATCGGGAGATGACTCAGAATTGGCATTCATTACCGTAGCTGTACAAGATAGAGAGAAGCTAACCGTACCACGTTCAAACCCATCTATACGATTTTCGATAGAGGGAGCGGGCGAAATTGTTTCCACAGATAATGGTAATCCTATAGATTTCACACCTTTCCAAAGCCATGAGCGCAATACCTTCAACGGATTGGCCTTAGTTATTGTGAAAGCTAAGAAGGGGGAAAAAGGGAAAATCACGATTAAAGCAGAAAGCAAAGGACTGAAAACGGGAATCGTAGAAATAATAAGTAAATAACTAAAAATGTAATGAGAAAAACAACAATCTTTTTAGTGTTAGTTGCATGTAGTCAACTTTTATTTTCGCAGCAAAATTATCCTCTATTCGATAAACAGAAGATAGCGGCACAAGGTGATTGGTTAGTTGATCCAGTCCAAGCTCAGACGGGAATCTATCAGACAGCAGAGGGATATCTTGTATTGTCTAATGGCTTGGTTAGTCGTACATTTACACTATTTCCCAATGTGGCTACCATAGAGTTGGAGGAGTTGAGTCAAAATGCTAATTATCTTCGCTCTGTTCGTCCCGAAGCTGAATTGTCTATAGATGGGCTTCTTTTTGAGGTAGGAGGGCTGAAAGGTCAACCAATTCACAATTATTTGCTCAAAGAGTGGATCCCTAACTTAAAAGCAGATCCCGCATCCTTTAAAATGAAAGGATATCGAGTAGAAGAAACAAAAGAACGTTTTGCATGGCAGAAAAGAGCTGACTGGATGCCCAAAGATATGCCTTGGCCTGCACCAGGTAAAGAACTAATCTTTACCTACAAGCTAGACGATCAAGCATTAGAAGCTTTGGTGGCAAAAAGCAATCTGGATGAAAAAAGGACTGTTGTTTTCTCTGATGATTTTAAAACTCTTTCTTCCGATTGGAAACTGATAGAATCTAAAGCTCATGCTCGCAACTCGTTTGTCAATGAGGGCAAAGTTGGAGAAATCATGGCATTGGCCAATACTGCAGTTTATGCAGAACAAGAGTTTAAGAAAGGGACAAAAGTAGTGGTTGCTAAAATCAACCCAGGAACGGATGAGTCCTCTAGTTGGGGGTCTGGGATAGGTTTGGTTTTTGGCAATAGGGTTGTGAAAATTAACACACGCCCTGGCGAACAGAAGGTTGGTTTCTTTGATGGGAAGAATGAAAAAAGTAAAGTTGATAACCCTAAAGGAAAAACTGTATGGTTGAGACTCGAGCTCAAAGCCGATAAAGTGGAAGCCTCTATGTCTTCCAATAATATAGAATGGCAGATGCTAGGTAGCACGGACTTGGCAAAAGGAGAACTACCTCAAAAAGTAAGAGTTGGAAAAATGGACTCTAAAGGAGGTAACTCCGACTTCAAAGATAAGGGCGAGATGGGACGATCTACTGTTGAGTATTTCAGTATGCTTGGTTCATTGCCTACTAGTGCATCCAGTGAGAATTTTAGTCAATTGGCTTATCTGAAAGAAGTGGTAGTTAATGTTCATTACGAGTTGTACGACAATCTTCCAGTATTTAGCAAGTGGATTACAGTAAATAATAATTCGGGTCGTGAGGTTGTAATCAACAATTTCAAAAGCGAAATACTAGCAACACCAGAAACAGAAAGCTCTGTAGATCTTCGCAATCGCTGGTTACATCCTAACATCACTATTGATACGGATTATAATTTTGGAGGAATGAGCGAAGAGTACATCTATTCGTCTAGTGTGGAATGGAAAACGGATCCTCTATATGGTACACAAGTAAATTATGAGCGAACGACTCCTTGTCTTCTTGAGGTAGCTCCTAAGATAGGTCCAGAACAGAGCATTGGACGAGGAGAGACATTCAGTAGTTTCAGAGTATGGGAGCTTATCAATGATAGTTGGGAAAGAGAACGTAAAGGCTTAGCCTATCGCCAGATGATGAGAGCAGTAGCTCCATGGATTACCGAAAATCCAATATTGATGCACGTTAGAACTTCTGATAATGCGTCTGTTAAAAAAGCAATTGATCAATGTGCTGAGGTCGGATTTGAAATGGTTATTATGACATTCTGGAGTGGTTTTGAGGCAGAGGATGATTCTCCCGAAAATATTGCTCGTATGAAAGAATTGGTAGATTATGCTCATGCCAAAGGGATAACATTGGGTGGATATTCTTTGTTGGCTAGTCGTAGTATTGATTCCGAAAATGACGTTGTGATGCCCGATGGACAAAGACCTCGTTTTGGGAGTTCTCCATGTGTGGAAAGTGAGTGGGGACAAGAGTATTTCAGAAAACTATATAACCTCTACGAGAAAACGGGTTTAGATATTTTTGAGCACGATGGTTCCTATCCTGGCGATATATGCTATTCAACCAAACATCCAGGACATAAAGGGGTAGAAGATTCGCAATGGAATCAATTTAAGAGGGTAACGGATTTCTACAAATGGTGTAGAGGCAAAGGAATCTATCTCAATGTGCCAGATATGTATTTCTTAAATGGAAGTAACAAAACAGGGATGGGTTATCGTGAGGCCAACTGGTCTTTACCAAGAGCACAGCAGGAAATCATTGAGCGTCAAAATATCTACGATGGTACATGGTTCAAAACTCCATCTATGGGCTGGATGTTCGTTCCACTTGTAGTACAAGACACGGTAGTGTTAGGCACCATGATGCTGGCAGAAGGCGACGTCGATGGCCTGGTTTCTGGCGCCGTCCATACCACCGCCAGCACCGTTCGACCAGCGCTACAGCTGATCAAAACAGCACCCAA
>JASLEN010000479.1 GCA_030151105.1 Dysgonomonas sp. | reverse complement strand
GGGGATAATGAAGCATCAGCTAAGATGATTGCTAGTCAAGTAGGTATAGACCATGTGACAGCAAACGTATTACCTGCCGAGAAAACAGATTTTATTCTCAACCTCCAAAAACAAGGCGAAGTGGTAGCAATGGTGGGCGATGGCATCAACGATAGTGGCGCATTAGCCACAGCAGATGTGAGTGTAGCAATGGGACAAGGCTCTGATATAGCCATAGATGTGGCACAAGTAACCATCATTTCATCTGACTTGAACCGCTTGGATAAAGCAATTCGATTATCCAAAGCTACTGTGAGCACCATTCATCTCAATCTATTCTGGGCATTCATTTACAACATTATAGGCATTCCTATTGCTGCTGGAATTCTTTTCCCCATCAATGGATTCTTACTGAACCCTATGATTGCGGGAGCGGCAATGGCGTTGAGTTCGGTGAGTGTGGTGGCAAATAGCTTATTACTGAAAGCGAGAAAAATATAATAGAATAAAGTTTAGTGTAAATAAAACGCCTGCTGATATTTCAGCAGGCGTTTTTATGTTTTACTCAATAACTAAGAAATTAAATCGATAGTTAATTCCTACTTGTTCGTTAAAATATTCATAACATCCATCCGTAAAACTAGGATCGTTAGGAAACTCTTCTCTATATTCTAACTTCAGTTTGTTGAATTCTGAATCTTCTTTAGTCACGTCCAATGATTTTGAACCTTTTGCAGTATCTGAGCCTTTCTTATCAAACCATTCATAGTAACTATCGACATAGCCTTGAAGAAACTTTTGATATTTCTCACCTTGCACTTTTTCTAGATTCTCAGGAATAGGATTAAATCGGGGGATATCCTTGTATGCCACTTTTTCGATGATAACCTCTAAACCAGCATCCTTAAACATTCCTTCTTCAAAGAAATCCCAGAAATCTTTTTCTCTAAATATTTTCTTCTTCGATGTTTGAAAATGCTTTCCTGTATCAGAAAATATAGTTGAGTTCTCAGGAAGAGATTCATCCAAACCATAATCCCAAGAATTTACCGTATTCTCAATAAATAAATCGTTGTAAACCTTGATGGGAGCAAACATCCTCAATGTATCATCCTCCACTTTGAAGTTCAGTGAATCCCCATTTATTTTAATGAAACTCTCGTAGAATTTTTCGAATGTCGCATCATCAGTACCATCCACCACATAGAGTTGCGCATAGTTGACATAGTTGCTCAATGTAGGATTGATGATAACTTTCTTATCAGCACTATTTTTCACAAAAACTGTGATTGACTGTCCATTGTGAGACAATGTATGTTTTCCAAACTCAATCTCTACATCAAGACCAGAATTTGCAGGAATAACATATTCTGTATCATCTATAGATACTTTTATCTCCTCATTTGTGGGATTATCTATCCAATAATTTCCTTTCGAAAGCTGCGAACACGAAAATAAAGTAGCCCCAACTAACAAAATAGTTAGTAGCTGCATAAAAGATTTTTTCATAAGTTTAATTTGTGTAATGTTGTTTGAATATATTTGTAGGACGTACAAATCAATGCTTGTGTTACATTTCGGACTATTTAGGTTTAGAAATTAATTTCACCACAAGCATCTACAAGCAACCGACCATCTATTTCAACTATTCTAATTTTGATCTCAAATTGGCTTTCTTCCCCTACTCCAGTCAATACAAAATAATCATTCACCTCATCATAATATCCTAATTCATACGATTGTGCATAATCCTGTCCTACCAAAATAGGATCATACCCCAAGCCTAATTCAGGCTCTTCCTCATAAGCTTTTTTCAATATAATATCTAAAGTCGAACGAAAGCTAGACGTTGTCATATCATTACTATCCAACCACCCCATCAATTCGTCACAATACTCCCTATCACCCAATGGACGAGCAATGTATTGATGACAAAATTCTAAAGCTTTCTCAGCTTTTCTATTTTGAATATCTTCTAAATTATCATTTGGGTGCTGAAGATGCTCTTCAGCATTATTTTGCAAATGTATTATTTCTACATTCTGAGCATCAGCACTCTTTTTATCTCTACAGCTAATAGTAAACCCTACTAGCAGTAATACAGCTACAATTTGGACTTTCATATTCTCACTTAATTTTATATAAAACAAAGGGGAGCGCCAAAGCACTCCCCTTTTTATATTCTTTAGAACAGAGTCTAATTAATATTGTTCTCTTCTTCTGAACTCGCCACCACCTCTGTTGTTGTTGAAGTTTCTGCGAGGACGATCTCCACCCTCTGTTCTTGGTTTTGCTTCAGATACAGCGATTCTTCTTCCGTCGTATTCAGCACCATCAAGTTCTTCGATTGCTTTTTTAGCAGCCTCATCGTCAGCAAGTTCTACGAAACCGTATCCTTTTGAACGACCAGTTGCTCTGTCCATAATAACCTTAGCCGAAGTTGGCTCTCCATACTCTGTAAATAGATCTCTTAGATCTTCGTCGTTGATGTTGTAGCTCAACCCCGCAATAAAAATGTTCATGTAAAATGTAAAAAAAATTAAAAATAATACTTTTGCAGAAGAACAAATAAGGTAGAAGTACAGATAACTATTAACAAGAGGTTAACTTGGAAAGAGTAAATAGGACAAAGACTTTAAATAACTCTAATGCAATAACAAATCTACGAATAATATTCGATTCCCAAACCTTTTATAGGCTTTTTATCGAGATAAAACAATAAAATATGTTTAAATATCGTAACTACTTGATTATTCTATCTCTAGAATCTTTTTGACAGCTCTTTCATCTGCTTGCAACTGCTTCTTGAGTACCTCTAAGCCCGTAAACTTGATATCTCTACGGATAAATCGGATAAACTCTACAGTTAGGTCTTTGCCATATAAATCACCATCAAAGTCAAATATATTGACCTCAATACTCACAGCCTCACCATTTTGCAACGTAGGTCTTCTTCCAATATAAAGCATTCCTTTGTACTCTTTGCTCTCAATATGCACATGTACGGCATAAACTCCATGCATTGGTACAACCTTAAAACGTTCCCAGACCTCTATATTTGCCGTAGGATAACCAATGGTTCGCCCTACTTTGAAACCTTCCACAATTTTCCCAGAAATGGTGTAATTGTAGGTCAACATCTGAGCAGCCTTTTCTATTTTTCCTGACATTAGCAAGGTTCTGATTTCAGAGGAACTTACATATTCCCCAGTATTTAGTTCCTTAGCATGAACCACATCGATGCCTATTTCTTTTCCAAATTGTTGATACTGTTCAAATCCTTCGCTGCGATCGTGTCCAAAACGATGATCGTAGCCAATAACTAAAGTATTAACGTTGAACTTTTCTTTGAGCACTTTTTTCATAAAATCATAAGCAGTCATCAAAGCCAGTTCTTGAGTAAAGTGCATAGGTATACAATAATCTATACCAGTGCGTTCTAAACACTTTATTTTCTCACTATATCCGCACAATAAGTCGGGCTGATATTCGGCCTGCAAGACTTTTCGAGGATGCTCTATAAAAGTAATTATAGCCGACGTCAAGCCACGTTTTGTAGCCTCTTCTTTCACTTGATCAATTAAAAATTGATG
>JASLEN010000478.1 GCA_030151105.1 Dysgonomonas sp. | reverse complement strand
AGAGGTTTCTGCAAAAATGCCAAAAGGAAAAGGAACTTGGGCTGCTATTTGGATGATGCCTTCTGAGGATAAATATGGAACTTGGCCACGTAGCGGAGAGATTGATATTATGGAGCAAGTTGGCTCACATCCTGATACAATTTTCTCTACTGTGCATACTGAAGCATTCAATCACATTATAAATACTCAGGTAGGAGATACACTACCTACATTAGGGGCTACTGAAAAGTTCCATACTTATGCGCTGGAATGGGAAGAAAATGAGTTGAGAAGTTATGTGAATGATACTCAGTATTTCACTTTCAAGAATAACGGAGAGGGTTCTGCGGCTTGGCCATTCGACCAAAAGTTTCATCTATTGCTCAATCTAGCAATTGGTGGTGGACTAGGTGGTGAGATTGATGATTCACTTTTCCCTCATGAATATCAGATTGATTTTGTACGAATTTATAAGAAAGTAGAGTAATTTAGCTATTTAGTTTAACTCTATAGAAAGCCCTCG
Source organism: Dysgonomonas sp. (assembly GCA_030151105.1). Lineage (GTDB taxonomy): Bacteria > Bacteroidota > Bacteroidia > Bacteroidales > Dysgonomonadaceae > Dysgonomonas. The sequence continues at coordinate 3,703 of JASLEN010000478.1, read as the reverse complement.
AAGTAGAAATACTTCGAGGGCTTTTTGTTTGCCCCCTTTGAACTTGGTGCTTTTCCTTTACTCCATTCAGATAAGAGTATTTGAATAGATTGCATGCTAAAAAGATCCTCCACTCTGAATGAACAAAGTGGAGGATACTTAAAAAAACGTGTACTATAATGGTCTTTACATCAATTCGATTTTGGATTGTAAGTTGCTATGCCCGATGAGATATGTATCACTCCATTATTGGGTCTGATGTTTGAGATATAGACTGTCAGCATTTGATTGGTAGTCTCATTAATCAACACCTGAAAGTTTCCATTATGTGACAATAACATCGGATCTGTACCCTCAGTGTCGTATTTGCGAGGGTCATTCTTCTTCATAAATTCTGGGTCGGCAGTATAGTAGTATGCTTTTACTACATGATACTTTAGGATTGCCGTAAGATCTGCTACTGGCACATCTGCTAGTGTTTCATACTTGTTATTCTTCAAGTAATTTTTGAAGGCAACGTCACGTGGCATAATGAAAGTCCTATTTTCAGATTTCTTGTACAAATCTTGCATATTTGTCAATGTAACAGCTTCTTTCATCATTCCTAGTTGATTGGATTCTGGTGCATTTTGCAAGTAGTCCCATGCTGTGCCATCGTATTTACCTGTATCTGGTCCTACCGAAGGTTCATACGAAAAATCATCTTGAACTTCGCACGATGCCAAAAAAGGAAGAGCAAGTAAAAGAAGCATAAACTTCCTCAAAGCAACCATATTTCTATTTTTTGATTTCATATCTAGTTGTTTCATTTTTTAGTTATAAAAAGGATTTTGAACCAAATTAGCATTCCCATTAAGTGATTTAATGTGGATAGGCCATACTAAGTTAGCTTCATCGCTCAATCCATTAATCGGCTTCATAGTCGAAATTGCTTTAGCTGTTCTCACTAGGTCAAACCAACGATGACCTTCGTAGCATAACTCCATCGAACGTTCGTGCAAAATTGCATCCTCTACACTTCCATACATTGTAGTAGCTTGAGCTGCTGTAAGTAGAGCGGGGGTCAAACCTGCACGTTTGCGGATAGGTTCCATTAACTTGAGAGCCTCTGCACTTTGACCTTTTTTGTTTAAAGCCTCAGCTTTCAGTAGCATGATATCTGCCAATCGGATAAGCACAATGTTTTGTTTCGAAGGTCCTTTATCTTCATCGCTTACCCCTTTTCCTAAATACTTCCAGATAGCACCTGGCTCTGTAGCAGCTACATCATAAATGTACTCACGGCGCAAGTCTCCATCTTCCATCGAAGCCTTAAATTTCTCAGACGGAGTATACTGAGCATCATTTCCTTGAGCGTAAAGTGTACGTAATCCATTTGTTTGCGTATCGTTGTATCCCACTTCGAAAATAGATTCACGAGATAAGTTTTCTGTGAATATCTTAGACCATCCCACGATGTCTCCTTCTAATGTATAGAGCGAATTTCCAAGAACTAGATCGGCCGTTTTGATAGCTTCATCGTAGTTGTGTTGCCACATATATACTTGAGTAAGCAATCCATTAGCACCTCCTCTGGTGAAAGTAACTCTATTGTTTTCAGCATTATTTTTGTCAATAGAACAGTTGGCTGCTGCAAATTTCAGGTCCTCTAATACTTGCTTCAACACTTGCTCTTTGTCTGTTTTTGTTACATATACATTGTCTTCAGGAGAAGTATATGGTTCTGTAATCAATGGCGCATCTCCCCACACTTTCACAAGAGTGAAATAGGCCAAAGCACGAAGTGCACGAGCCTCTCCAATTATTTGGTTACCCTCAGATTGATCTGAAGTATAGACATTGGGCGTATATTTGATAACTGCATTTGCTCGAGCTATAAGTGTGTAGAGTGACGCCCAATTAGCAGATTCTACATTACTTGCATTAAGATTGTTGTCAAGCAAAAACATTGTTTCGCCAGTATGTCTAATCTTCACATTGTCAGCACGTCCTTCACCCCAATAGGCAAAGTTGATGCGCATAGTAGATTGTAGTTGGTTATAAGTACCTGTTAGTGCAGACTTGATCTGCGCAGGACTCTTATAATAGTTTTCCATCGAATATTCACTTATCGGATTTTTATCTAGAAAGCTGTCGCAAGACGTAGCAAACAAGATAGATGCGAATATTACTAGTGTTGTTATTTTATTCTTCATGACTTCTTATATTTAAAATCCAATGTTAACTCCAAACTGGAATGATCTGCTTTGAGGATATGCTCCATAATCAATTCCCATTCTTAATCCTGAGAATGAATCTACGTCTGGATCGTATCCCGAATACTTAGTCCAAGTTATGAGATTGTTTCCTGTAGCATACACCTTCAAGTTGTTGATGAAAGTTTTTTGCAAGAACTGTTGAGGAACCATGTAAGACAGAGTCAACGATTTTAGTTTGATATATGATCCATCTTCTACCCATCGACTTGATACCCTGTTGTGATTTTTCATAGGGTCACCTCTCACTATTTGCGGCATATCAGTAATGTCTCCTGGCTGTCTCCAACGATTGTCAAAAGCTTCTCTACTGATGTTGTTGTATGAGTCTATATTGTTGCGATAGACAGCTACATTGTTATAAATGTCATTTCCATAGCTAAATTGTAAGAAAGCACTCAGGGTGAAGTTTCTATAGCTGATGTCGTTCGTAAATCCTCCCGTAAATTTAGGATGAGGATTACCAATGATCATTCTGTCATTTTCATCGATAACATTGTCACCGTTCAAATCTTCCCAAATAGCATCTCCACCTTTAAAGATATCTCCATTCTTGTTGTTGTTTCTTACTTGGGTTACATTGTCTTCATCACTCGCATACACTCCTTTGAATTTATATCCATAGAATTGTCCGATGGGTTTACCTTCTTGAAGGATTTGAAAATCACCATTCTGAATATATCCATTCACTAATACTTCTTCAGGTAGGCTCACAACTTTATTTCTATTGAAGCTGATGTTGAATGCTGAATGCCAGTTCACTTTTCCAAAGTTTTGATTGGTTGACAATGTAACTTCCATTCCTTTGTTTTGCATATCGCCTACATTTCTTAATACAGATTCGTATCCTGTTGTATTAGGCATTGGCACACCGTATAATAGATCTTTTGTTTTTTTAATATATGCATCTACAATAATATCCAACTTAGAGTTAAAAAGAGATAGGTCTAGTCCCACGTTGTATTGAGTCGTAGTCTCCCATTTCAAGTCTCTATTTGGCATATTGATAGGAGCTGCACCAGCCATCCCTAGATAGTTGTAGCCTGTAGCTATCACACCTTGCCAAGTATAGTTACCAATAGAGTTGTTTCCTGTTTGCCCCACACTTGCTCTTAGTTTTGCATCCGTAAGAAAGTCAAATTGCTTGAGAGGAGCTTCGTCAGAAAAACGCCATGCTGCCGATGCTGATGGGAAATAACCAAATCTATTATTTTTTCCGAAACGAGATGATCCATCAGCTCTAAGGTTTAGCTCTACTAGATATCTGCTCTTGTAGTCGTAACTGGCTCTTCCAAAGAATGATGCCATAGACTGACCATAGGATACGTTTGCTGACTGCCCAGAGATCGTGCCTGCCGTATTTAGAGTTGTTATATCATCTGGCCCAAAATACATACCATCAAGACCTGTAACATTTGTCTTCCACTCCTGAATACTGAATCCTAATAGACCTCCGATATGGTGATCTA
>JASLEN010000475.1 GCA_030151105.1 Dysgonomonas sp. | reverse complement strand
AGAGGAAATAGCTAACGAAAAGATAAATGGGCAACTCTATATTTCAGGAGAACCTTACGTTGCCGAGAAAATAAAATCTACTGTATTGGCTATGAGTGCCGACCCTATTGCTTACAGCCTCTCTAGCTTAGACAAACTGAGAAGTAGAGTATCTGATAAGCAGTTGAAAAGCAAAGCTTTCTTTACACAAAATTATCTTAATCCTGCAAAAAATTTAGTACATCAAGTCCTTAATGGCAAAGCAGTAGATGATAATCTAACTTGTACTGTCGCTAATATCAAGGCTACTGATTTAGAAAAAGCTAAAGAGATATTATCTCCTCCCAAAAGAGGACAGAACAAACCAGAATATACTAAAGAACAAAAAGAAGAAGCAAGAGCGATTGTAGAAATAGAACGCACTATTAATAATATAGCTAACTACAAAAAAGCTTTGGAAGAAAGTCCCGAAAAAGAATTCAAATCTCTCTTAAATGCTTTAGCTGGTGGATATATAGCTCCATCATCAGGTGGTGACGCTGTGGCAAACCCAATGGCAGTGCCAACAGGACACAATATGTATTCTGTGAATGCAGAAACTACACCATCAGAATTGGCATGGGATAGAGGTGTAGCTCTTGTTAATACAACTCTAGAACAATATAAAAAACAACACAACGAGTATCCTCGCAAGGTGAGCTATACTTTTTGGAGTAGCGAGTTTATTGAAAGTGAAGGCACTACTATAGCTCAAGTATTCTATATGCTAGGAGTAGAACCTGTACGTGATACCTTTGGTAGGGTTTCTGACTTACGACTTATTCCAACAGAAGAATTGGGACGTCCACGTATTGATGTGGTAGTTCAAACCTCGGGACAATTTAGAGACTTGGCAGCTTCTCGTCTGATATTGATTTCGAAAGCTGTGGAGATGGCAGCAAATGCCACAGACGAAAAATATGAGAACCTTGTGCATCAAAGCACTGTTGATGTAGAACGACAGTTGGTCGAAAAAGGCATATCTCCTAAAGATGCTCGTGCAATGTCAACACAGCGAGTTTTTGGAGGCATCAATGGAATGTACGGAACAGGTATTCAAGAGATGATAACAAGTAGTGACAAATGGGATTCGGAAAAAGAAATTGCCGATACTTACATAAATAACATGGGTGCAGCCTATGGAAGTGACAAAAATTGGGGAGAGTTTCAATCTGAACTATTACGTACTGTATTGCACAATACGGATGTCATTATTCAACCAAGACAAAACAATACTTGGGGAGCTTTGAGTCTCGACCACGTATATGAATTTATGGGTGGAATGAATTTAGCTATTCGAAACGTAACAGGTAAAGATCCTGATGCATATTTAGCCGATTATCGTAATCGAAACAATATGAAAATGCAAGATTTGAAAGAAGCTATTGGTGTGGAGTCTCGCACCACAGTCCTAAATCCTGTCTATGTAAAAGAGGTGATGAAAGGTGGCGCATCTAGTGCTTCTCAAATCACTGAAGTTGTGACTAATACCTTTGGCTGGAATGTGACTAAACCTGATGTGATAGACAATGAATTGTGGAATCAACTCTATGACATGTATGTAACAGATACCCAGAATCTAGGAACTAAAGAGTTCTTTAAACAAGTTAATCCTGAAGCATTGCAAGAGATTACAGCCATCATGATCGAAACCAATAGAAAAGGAATGTGGAAGGCTACAGATGGTCAAATAACAACTTTGGCTAATCTCCACACTGCATTGGTTCAAGAGTTTGGTTCTTCTGGAAGTGGATTTGCAGGAAGCAATGTAAAGCTACAAGACTTTATTTCTAAACAAGTATCATCTACAGATGCTACTGCCTATAACAAGCAGATACAACAGATGAAAACTGCTACCTCTGCCACTAGCATAGACTCCAAAGATGGTATGGTGCTCAAAAAAGATCAAATAGGCTCTCTTCCCGAAGAGTCACAAACATCTATCAATGGATTAATTATAGTAGGTGCTGTGTTGATTGCCTTTTTCGTTCTGCTATTTATTTTGAAAAGAAAAAGAAGTAAGTAAACTCAAAATACAGAGGAGGACTTCGGTTCTCCTCTAAATTATCAAATATGGAATATATTATTCAGATATTAATGCTGTTCATTGTGCTTAACTGCATTCTCAAACTCAGCTTTTGGAAATGGTGGCAGACCCTCATCTTTGGCTTAGTTTGTGCTGCATTTATTTTATGGGTGCAACAATATGCGATTCTTCAATCTAAGACTCAGATTAACGACTACTTAGTCAACCGCACAGCTCTGCAAGATGCAGCAGTGTTAGTCACTATTGAATCCGTAATTTGTTTTGCCTTTTGTTTTGTAGCGCTGCAAGAACTCTTTGGTCGGAAAATAAAGCGAAGCTTGATGGTACTATACTGGTACCCTAGTTTATTACTTTTTCCTGTTCTCTTCTATATTCTCACTCAAAGCATATTTAGTCTATCGGGGACAGACTTTAGTACAGTTTCGTTTATCATGGCAGGTGCAGTATTTGTTCTCATACCTCTTGTTTCGTGTGGTCTAAAGTATATCTTCCCAGAAAAGGAATTACGACTAGAAGTACACTTTCTAGTTAGCCTATTCGTAACCATACTAGGACTACTGACAACAGTGAATGGAAATGTAACTTATGCTGCGGCAGAAGAACCAATAAACTTTAAAGCACTGGGCTTATCAATAGCATTCTTTGCTACAACATTCGTAATAGGATATGCATGGAGCAAGATTCGATGGATATTCTTCAAAAAGAATTGAATATTAAACTTATAAAAAATAAAATCAATGGAAATAATTTCTAAAGTACTCTTTTGGGTCGCAAACAGCCTTTTAATCCCAGATATCATTCTTTTACTTTGCCTCTTTGTGAGAGGGCTATTCTTGATAGGCAGTTTCTATAATCAGTATATGACTAAACGAAAAAATGATAAATTGCTGAGTGATAAAATTAAATCATTAGATCACACGTCAGTCCAAGAACTAAAGGCTTTGTTACCTCAAAATGACAATTCTTTATTTGTCAAATATACTCGTGAATTATTGACTAAGCCTGCCAGCGATACCTATTCGGACTTTCTAATTTCCAACTTTGAGAATGAAGCCGAAAAAGATATCTCATTGTCCAAATTGTTAGCTAAAATGGGACCGGTATTAGGGCTTATTGGAACACTCATTGCTATGAGTCCAGCATTAGTTGGTCTATCAACTGGCGATATTGCGGGTATGGCTTACAATATGCAAGTTGTGTTTGCCACTACAGTAGTAGGTTTGGTGGTATCTGCAATTGGTTTGGTT
>JASLEN010000473.1 GCA_030151105.1 Dysgonomonas sp. | reverse complement strand
TATTAAGTAAAACAAGACCCATAATGAGCTTTTATCCAAACAAAAAAGCAGTACTTAAATACACTCTTCCGAAAACAACTACAAGGGGTCACTTTGCATAGGAACTAGGGGACTAGTTTGATGGGAATATACAGAATATACCCAATCTTGCGATTAAGAGTTACACGGATCTTAACGTTGAAAGTTCCATCTTCCCGCTTTTGGTGTTTTAATATTACTGGTTTGAGAGTGATTGCCATTTTCAATTGTTTTACTAAAGTTAAACAGTAGTTAAACAAATATCCGAAATTAACCGAAATGATTTCGGATATTCTGGATATATTTTTTCAATGGATAGAGCAGTGAGGTGTTGTTTTTAGGCTTTAACTAGCTTATATACAAATAAAAAAGGCTTGTGAAACTCACAAACCTTTTACTTTGTTTTCGTAGCGGGACCGGGGAATGATCCCGGGACCTCATGATTATGAATCATGCACTCTAACCAACTGAGCTATCCCGCCGTGTCTCTTAAACGGATGCAAAAATAGATGATATATTTATATATTCCAAACTAAAAAGATAAAAAATGTCTTCGTTTTATAATCTTAGTCACTAGCTCTCACTATATGAGATGGATATGTCTAATAATAATTAATATCGGCATCTTTGAAGTGCATATATATGCAATAGCATGATTCTTTTTATTACTTTTGTGTTGAATTTCAAAATAAGATAATGCTGCCCATAAAGCGATTATATACATTTATATATCAAACATTCATTCCTGTGTTTATTATGACATTTGGAATTTGTTTGTTTATTTTCATAATTCAGTTCTTGTGGCAATATATTGCCGACCTAGTTGGCAAGGGATTGGATACGAGTGTTATTCTAGAGCTCTTCTTTTATCTGTCGCTAAGTCTTGTTCCTAGAGTATTGCCATTGGCGATCCTTCTGGCTTCGTTGATGACATTTGGAAACTTGGGTGAACGTCTTGAACTACTTGCCATAAAGGCATCAGGTGTCTCACTTCTGAAAATTATGAGACCTATGATTATTCTTGTTGTAGGTTTGTCTGTTGGATGTTTTTATTTTCAAAACAATCTTAATCCTAAGTTTACGGTAAAGGTGGCTAGTCTTCTACGATCTATAAAAATGAAGTCGCCAGAACTCGATATTCCAGAAGGTGCATTTTACAATCTGTCTGGCTATAGTATTTATGTAAAGCATAAAGACCAAGAGACTCGCATGCTGCATGATGTAATCATCTATGATACGTCAAATGGAGGTGTGAAAAACATGTCTGTAGATGTTTGTGATTCAGCATATATGGAGTTTGCAGAAAGCAAAGACTATCTAACAATTACGATGCATAATGGACAACGTTTTCAGAATTTGAAAGATGAAGTTGGACGAAGTAATCAAATTACAGATTCTGCGACCTTTATTCCTTATATGAGAGAGAACTTCACACGTAAAGAAGTCGTGATTCCTTTTGAGGACGAGTTTGAACGTATTGAAGAATCTCGATATGATGATACCCACATTGCTAAAAATATGGCTCAGCTTCAATATTCTGTAGATTCCATGAGCTTGAATCTTGATAGCCTGAATAGAATAGATAGAGAAAATGTTGCTCGTCAATCTTTTGTGGCACATCGTAGAGCTCAACCCTATGTAGATAGTATTGCAAAAATAAAGGAAGAGCCTTCAGTTGTAGTAACTCCTCCTTTGATTTTCGATTTTGACTCTGTCTTTAATACTTTTGCACAAGCTCAAAAGGCAGATGTGCTTTCAACAGCATCGTCAGAGGCTCGAAGTCAATCAGGAAGCCATCTTATGTACTATCATATAGATATGCCTAAACCTATTTTGCAGAAGAGAATACGAGATCATAATATTGCTTGGTTCAGGATGTTTACTCTACCTTTTGCTTGTTTAGTCTTTTTCTTTATTGGCGCTCCATTGGGCTCCATTATCAGAAAAGGAGGATTGGGTGTACCTGTTATTATTTCGGTGATGCTATTTATTTTCTATTATATCATAGATAATATAGGGTATAAAATGGCTCGTGATGGTGTGTGGGAAGTGTGGGAAGGTATGTGGCTAAGTTCCGCTGTTCTATTCCCTTTAGGTGTCTTTTTGACTTATAAGTCAACCAAAGAGTCTGCACTATTTGCTCCAGAAAAATATAAACATTTCTTCCGCAAAGTATTCTTTGTCAAAGAGTATCGAGAAGATCTATTCGTTTTGGATAATAATACAATCAATATACCAGCAGTACAAGACGTGACTACTGATACTAAGATGATTGAAGACTTTAGAGGTCAGAGCTTTGAAGTGTTATGGGATTTGGCACAAAATTATCGACAGTATGGACATAATGATGAAACCATACGTTTGTTGTCCATTGCCGTATTGCACGAGAAAGGTAACGATGTCTCAGAGTTAGTGCATGATAGGCCTTTGCTTGTGATGGAAAAGCAAGCCGAAGAGTTTGTCTCCAGTTCTTATTGGGCTTTAGGTGCTTATATATTGAGCGCGGTGTTAGGAATCATTTTCTTATTGTTGTCAGTTTCAATAAGTGCATTCTTTATAATTCCATATGCATACGCTTTCATTAGGGTTCTAAGTCCTTATCTCGAGTTTTACTCAAGAGTAGAAAAGCGTAATAAGCAGCTAAGTTATTTAGGTCACTTGCTGATAATAATACTTACATTTGCAGTATATCCACTTATGTTTTTTATTGTCAAAAAGAATATGAGTAAACAAATAAAGAAGAGAAGAGATGCATCTTTTATCTTCAACTAAAATATAGGATAACAACTATTGTCTGTAATATTTTCAACATGTTTCATTCAATATTGTTATATAGTCATAAGGGTAATAATTAAGTTCTGTAGAGAACTGAATAAAGATATTTTACAATGAGCGATATAAAGTTAGATACAGTAGAGGAAGCAATTGAAGAAATTAGAAAAGGTAATTTCGTAATTGTAGTTGATGATGAAGATAGAGAAAATGAGGGTGACCTGATTATTGCTGCAGAAGCCATCACTGTTGAGAAAGTTAACTTCATGGAGAAATATGCACGTGGACTCATCTGTACTCCACTGACAGGAGAACGCTGTGATGAGTTGGACCTACCAATGATGGTTCCTCATAATACTGCAACGCATTCTACTCCTTTTACGGTTTCGATAGACTTATTAGGTCATGGTTGTACTACAGGGATTTCTGCCTATGATAGAGCGCAAACCATTTTGGCACTAACTCGTCCCGAAACCAAACCTGAAGATTTTGGACGTCCAGGACATATATTTCCACTACGTGCACGCAAAAACGGTGTGCTTAGTAGAGTAGGGCATACAGAGGCTAGTGTTGATTTGGCTCGTATGGCTGGTTTTCAGCCTATAGGAGTTTTGATCGAAATCAAAAATGATGATGGTGATATGGCTCGTTTGCCAGAACTGAGAAAGTTTGCAGACAAGCACAATCTCAAATTGATTTCTGTAGCCGATATGATTAAATATAGATTGAAAGAGGAATCTACTATAGAAAAAGGTGTGGAAGTGAAAATGCCTACTGTCTATGGAGATTTTCATCTTATTCCGTTCAAACAAAAATCAAATGGATTGGAGCATATTGCTCTCATAAAAGGAGAGTGGAACGAAGACGAGTCTGTTCTTGTGAGAATGCACTCATCATGCGCTACTGGTGATATCTTTGGATCAATGCGTTGCGAGTGTGGAGAACAACTTCACAAGGCGATGGAGATGATTCAAGAAGAAGGGAAAGGTGCTATCGTTTACCTCAATCAAGAGGGACGTGGTATTGGTTTGATGGCAAAAATGGAAGCGTACAAACTTCAAGAAGAAGGAATGGATACCGTAGATGCTAATCTACATTTAGGATACAGAGCAGATGAAAGAGAATATGGAATTGGAGCTGCTATCTTGCGTGAATTGGGTATCTCTAAAATGAGATTACTTACAAATAATCCCGTAAAACGTACAGGTTTAGAGTCCTTTGGTTTAGATATTGTTGAGAATATTGGCATCGAGGTTACTCCTAACGAGTACAATTGCGAGTATATGAAAACCAAAAAAGATAAAATGGGGCATACGCTCAAATATTCGAAATAAAAGCTAAATTTGTTTTCTTAGACGAGAAACATATAATAGAATAAGATGGAACAAGTATCAGCATTAATTGCAAGTTTATCAGAGTCAGAGACACTTGCTATGTCTCAGAGAAGTAACGAGTTGAAGGCTCGTGGAGTAGATGTTATAAATTTGAGTGTTGGAGAACCAGATTTCGAAACACCTAAACATATCAAGGAGGCAGCAAAGAAGGCGATAGATGATAATTTTTCGCTCTATACACCTGTTCCAGGTTATATGTCATTGAGAGAAGCTGTATGCAAAAAGCTGAAAGACGAAAATGGGTTAGACTTTAAACCCAACCAGATAGTTTGTTCTAATGGAGCAAAACAAGCACTTTGCAACGCTATCCTTGCGATAGTTAATCCCGAAGATGAGGTGATTATTCCTGCACCCTGTTGGGTTAGCTATATAGAGATGGTAAAGTTGGCAAGAGGAAAATCTGTTGTAATTGAAGCTCCAATTGAACAAGATTTTAAGATTACTCCAGCACAACTAGAGGCTGCTATAACGCCTAAGTCTAAGGCAATTATTCTTTGTTCTCCTTCTAATCCTACTGGAAGTATTTATTCGAGAGAAGAATTGGCCGCATTGGCAAAAGTATTAGAGAAACATCCTAATATCATAATCATTGCTGACGAAATCTATGAACATATTAACTATATTGGTAAGCATGAGAGTATTGCGCAATTTGAAGCCCTTAAAGATAGAGTAGTTATTATTAACGGAGTATCCAAAGCCTATGCTATGACTGGGTGGAGACTTGGTTGGATGGCTGCTCCAAAATGGATAGTAGATGCTTGTAGCAAGCTGCAAGGGCAATACACATCGGGCTGTTCTTCAATAGCTCAGAAGGCTGCTGAGACTGCATATATTGGTGACAATACTTGTGTAGAGACGATGCGTCAAGCATTTGAAAGACGTAGAGACTTGATCGTGAAGCTAGCTTCTGAAATAGAAGGTTTTAAAGTGAATAAACCTCATGGAGCATTCTACTTATTTCCAGATTGTAGTTACTATTTTGGTAAGTCCTATAATGGAAAAGTCATCAACTCATCGGCAGATTTGGCAATGTTCTTGCTCGAAGAAGGCCATGTAGCTTGTGTAGGAGGATTGGCTTTCAGTGCGCCCAATAATATTCGCTTTTCGTATGCTACTTCAGATGAAAATATTGTGGAAGCAATGAAAAGAGTCAAAGAAACACTTGCGAAATTAGCATAAGAGATTAAACTTTAGAGTTAAATACAATAGTTTCTTGTATTTTAAAACTCTAAATTAAATAATATTTGAGAGGTGAAAGTTTCGATTTAATCGAAATTTTCACCTCTTTTTTGTTTTGATTTTTTCTATATTTAGAAGGCTTAAGTCTATTTTATTGTTAAATTCCCCTTAATACCGAAGAATCACAGTCCTGAATTAGGTGTAGTCTAATGCTCCTTTAAATCAATTTGTTGCGTGTAATAGGTGTGTTAAAAAATAGCCAGCTGAGGTTCTTTTTTTTAGATTTTATTGCATGTTCTAGTTTATTAGCGTATGTTTGTGCCCTTAAGAAAAAGACTGAAGACGAATTTCACACAAAGTTCAACTTCTGTACATTTTAACACATTTATTAAAAGTGAGCCTTAAATTTAAGCTGTTGCAGCATTTAAGGTCGTACGTATTAAGTTTATTATAAAACACTTTAATTATTTATTTAACAAAACACAATTTTTTTTATGAAGACATTTAGTTTTTTTAGAAAAGCTCTTTGTTGTTTGTTTGTTCTTGGAATCGCTTTTTCATCATGTAGTGATGATGATACAAAGTACGATAAAGAGATCAATGATATCAACAAAGAAATTCAAAGTCTTAAAGATCAACTAGCCAACCTTTCTAAAAACGCCTACATTGCTGATGTAAAACCATTGGCAGATGGGAGCGGATTTACTGTTGTAAAATCAGACGGTAAAGAAGAGACTATCAAGGTAAAAGGTGAAAAAGGAGAGCAAGGTGAAGCTGGGAAACCAGGTACTGCATCTACTGTGACTATTGGCGCAGACGGATTCTGGTACATCGATGGTAAGAAAACTGACCAAAAAGCTCAAGGTGAAACTGGAAAACCAGGTGAACCAGGTCAAAAAGTTGAGGTAAAAGATGGAATCTTGTACATTGACGGAAAAGCTCAAACTCTAGCAGGTGGAACTGTAGGTGCTAACAGCCTACTATTGGTAGATGCTCATGCAGACTACTACGAGTTCATCCAAACAGATGCTGCAGGAAAAGCTACTACTTACAGAGTAGGTAAAGCAACTCATGTTGTAACTAGCTTAGAGTTAGTCCCTACAGATGTTTCTACAGCTAATGTAAAAGGAATCTATTTCCCAATCATTGCAAAAGACGTATTCCAAAAAAATCCAGTACTAGTAGCTGGAAATGCTTGGGATTACAACAACTCAATTGCATTGGTAGGATATCCTTACAGCATTGCTTACTCAGGTACAGCTACTGCTAAATACCGTGTAAACCCTGCAAGTGTATCAGTTGATGCATTTGAAGTTAAAGGATTTGCTCATGAAAAAGCAACTGTACGTGCTATCACTGCTTCTGAGGATTTTACTATTCTTAAGCAAGAATTCAGCGAAGGTCTATTGACTCTTAACATTGCTGGAAAAAACATCGCTAACCACGATGCTAATAAACAAAGCATGATATCTTTGTTTGTACAAAACAAAAAAGATGCTTCTGCTAAAGAAGGTGAAGAGAGCATGGTATTCTCTGAGTATGTTCCAGCTATCAGCGACAAATATGATGCTGACCTAGTTAGAAGATTGACTGATGCAGACAAGGACAAAGATGGGAAATATCCTCTAGCTACATTCCTAGGAGAAACTTACCATGTATTGCACCCTAAAATGCACAAAGATGGTACTAAAGTTTACAAACCACTAAGCGACTTGCCTGCTACATCAGCTCCTGCTGGTTCTACAGAGCAACAAAAGAAAGATGCTTATGATCTATTCTTGAAAGCTATCAAAGAGGTACGTAACTTCACTTATGTATTTGATAACTCTAAACCTCTAGTATTGGCAGATCACCTTGATGGTATCTGGGATGCTGTAGGTGCTAGCCCTATTGCAAGTAAATATTTCAAAGACAGTAACTTTGGATATAAACTTAAATTTACTCCTGTTGCATTTGCAAGAGAAGGTATTGAAGATCAAACTAAACAATACATCACTGTAGATGGAACAACTGGTAAAATTGCAGTTGTGAAACCAACTGAAGCTAATGCTGGTGACAAAAACTTTGCTGCTATTGACAGAATCGCTGTAGTAGGTGTTACTATGGTAGATGCTAATGGTACAGAGATGATGTCTAGAACTATTGTTATTCACATTGTTTCTGAAGAAAAAGAACAACCTAAAGAAATCGAAATCAGAGTAAAAGATCAATCTGTAACTCTTCCAACTTGTAATACACTTGGAGTTTATCCTCTAGATGTTGACCAAATCTACAACCACAAAGACGTAGCTAAGAGTAAAGATGATTTCAACAAACAATACACTAAATTTACTCCTAACCTAAGCACAGCTCTTCAAGGTAAGATTACTCTTACTGACGATCGTCAAGCTAGCAATAGTATCGGAATTTCAGGTATTGAAAACCTAGAAGTAGGTAAATACGAAATCGCTGGTATCTTCACTGGTTCAGGTGTAACTACTGTTAATGTAATCTGGGAATTTGAGATCAAACACATTGTTCTTGACCCTGTTGTTAAAGAACTTTATGTATCTAACTGGCAAACAAACACTGTAATTGCTACAGGACGTGATTTGTATCCATTAGGTTCAGATGCTACAAAACCATGGGATGAGATTACTGTATTGAAAAACTCATTCAAACGTTACTACAGAAATGCAGTTAACGGAGGAATTGATGGTATCGAAATCTTAGACCAAGATGGTAAAGTATGTAAAGTTGCTACTGTTGAACTAGGATTTATCCTAATTGACAAAGCTACTGGTAAACCTTGGAGCTCTGCTGCAAAAGGTGCTCACGCTACTGACACTTACAACTCAAGATACGTAAACTATGGTATCAAACACGAACTAGATAACCAACAAGGTGTAATCAACAATCCTGCTCAATGGAGCTCTGCTCAAGTTTATAACAGATTTGTTGACTTGCGTCTAGACTGGACACTACAAGGTCGTAGCTATGTAAACAGAAACAATGTTGCTGTACAAGCTGTTGCTTACGTAGATGGAGATTATAGCTACTACATTCCAATCAACATGGTTGAAAACGAAGGTGATGCTAAATCTGTTCTAGCTCAATTTGATGTTAAATTCAATAACCCAGTTCAACCTATCGTAGGTAAAGACGGTAAAGCTGTTGCTGGTGATGTTTATCTAGTTGACAAGAAAGATGCTCATAAAGCTGATCTTGGAAAATTGTTCTCAATCAAAGACTTTAGAGGTGAATTCGTTTACGAAAACGCTAAATTCTTCGGAGCAGGAACTACTTACAAAGATAAATGGAACATGGATAAAGTAATGAAATATCTAGTTGGTATTCAAAAACCAGTTAATAACATTGCTAGCTTCCCAGCTAATGGTGAGCCAGAAGTTATCTATGAACTTTATGGAGAATCTGCAAAATCTGAAGCTCTAAGAGACAAACTTACTTTGACAAAAGATGGTATTGTAACTTGGGTTAACAAAGGTGAGGACTTGCAAAAAGACCTAGTTGTAGAATTCCAAATCACAGTTCGTAACCAATGGAACTTAGGTGAATATTCTACTAACAAAGATCACAACGATGTTGCTGTAAATACACTTAAAGAAATCCAAACTGTAGTTAAAGTTCCTCTAGTAACACTAGGACACGGAATCGACCTACCAATAGTTACAAATCCTTGATTTTAGGATTAGAAAGCTATTAACAATATCTGAAGAGGGTGTACCAAATGGTACACCCTCTTTTTTTGTTTTAAAACCTCACTTTGTGTAGTCCTTCTCTCATTTTGTGCTATATTTATAGTTGTTAATTTCAAATTATAATTAATATCATGAATTTCAATCGAATTATTTTAATTATCAGTAGTATAGCTTTCATTTCTCTAAGTTGTACATCACCATCAGAGCCAAAGGCTTTAGATGTAATTCCAGACAAGCATCAGCTAGAATGGCAAGAATTAGAATATTATATGTTTATGCACTTTGGTCCCAACACTTTTACAGATGTAGAGTGGGGCGATGGAAAAGAAGATCCGAAAGTATTTAATCCTACCGATCTTGATACTCGTCAATGGGCGTCCATAGCTAAGGATGCTGGAATGAAAGGAATTATTATTACAGCTAAACACCATGATGGTTTCTGTCTTTGGCCTAGCGCATATAGCACGCATACAGTGCGTGAAAGTCCTTGGAAAGATGGAAAAGGTGATATCTTGAAAGAGCTTTCGGAATCTTGTAAAGAATACGGCTTAAAGTTTGGAGTTTACCTATCTCCTTGGGATCAAAATCATCCAGCATATGGTACAGCAGAATATAACGAAATATTTGCAAAGACATTAGAAGAGGTCTTGACAAATTATGGAGATGTTTATGAGCAATGGTTTGATGGAGCTAATGGAGGAAATCTAAAACATAAATATGATTGGGATTTATTTCATTCTGTAGTCTATAAACATCAACCACAAGCAATTATATTTAGCGATATAGGTCCAGGTTGTAGATGGATTGGGAACGAAAGAGGCGTTGCAGGCGAGACTAATTGGTCAAGATTAGATATTGCTGGCTTTGGTCCAGGTGTAGATGCTCCTAGTCAAGATATTTTGAATCAAGGTCAAGCGGAAGGGGAGGCTTGGGTTCCAGGTGAAGTGGATGTATCCATTCGTCCAGGGTGGTTCTATAGTCCTAAGACTGATGATAAGGTAAAAACTGTTAGTGAGCTAATGGATATTTACTATACTTCGGTAGGACGAAATGCAAATCTACTGCTAAATGTTCCCGCAGATAGAAGAGGAAGAATTCATCCAGCAGACTCCACAAACTTGATGCAGTTTAGAGATGCTCGCATAGCTGCTTTCAAAGATAATCTAGCAGCTAAAGCAACATTGACAGCTAGTAATGTGAGAGGCAATTCGGCAAATTTTGCAATCGAGAATCTGTTAGATGGCAAAAAAGATACTTATTGGGCAACTGATGATGATGTGAAGACTGCATCTGTAGAACTGCAATTCTCGGAGGTAATTACATTTAATAGACTTCTTCTGCAAGAGAATATTAGTTTAGGTCAACGTGTGGCTGCATTTGATGTGCAAGTATGGGATGATGCAAACAATAGTTGGAATACAATTGCTAATGCTACAACAATAGGATACAAGCGTATTCTACGACTTCCAACAGCAACTACTAAAAAGATTAAGATAAATATTACCGATGCTTTGGCTTCGTTGGTATTGAGTAATCTTGAGATTTATAATGCTCCATCTTTAGATAGTGATGTTGCTGATAAGGGTGAATATAGAGGGATTGCAGATCGAGTGATAGAAAATAAGAATATTACTTCTGTAAAAGAAGAAGGATATACTATAAAATCACTTCCTTTGGCAGAGTCTATTATTGTCAATTTGAAGAAGGAATATAGCCTAAAGGGTTTCACCTTCACTCCTGATAGAATGGGGAAAGGTGCTACAATTCAACGTTATAATCTGTATGTGAGTCCTAATGGTAAAGGTTGGACTAAGGTGATTTCTAATTCTATCTTCAATAATATAAAGAATAATCCTATTCAGCAGAGTGTCCTTTTTGAAGGGCCTCATAAAGGTTCTTTCATCAAGTTAGAGCCTCTTGTGCTGACTGTTGAAGGTGCTAAGGACTACAAGTTTGTAGATGTAGATGTGATACTTTAAGAACTGATTTCCATAAAAATAAAAGAGCGAG
Source organism: Dysgonomonas sp. (assembly GCA_030151105.1). GTDB lineage: Bacteria > Bacteroidota > Bacteroidia > Bacteroidales > Dysgonomonadaceae > Dysgonomonas. Next base: position 6,193 of record JASLEN010000473.1, on the reverse strand, counting down.
AATTCGAAAATTCTCGCTCTTCTTTATTATAAGAACTTTTACTTCTTAGTCATTGAATTTAGCAACTAAGAATTCACGGTTCAAACGAGCGATATTGCTAATAGAGATACTCTTAGGGCATTCTACTTCGCAAGCTCCTGTGTTTGTACAGTTTCCGAATCCTAGTTCGTCCATTCTTTTCACCATGTTTTTAGCACGTTGTTTAGCTTCTACACGTCCTTGTGGAAGTAGTGCCAATTGGCTTACTTTTGCAGAAACGAATAACATTGCCGAACCATTCTTACATGCAGCTACACAAGCTCCACAACCAATACAAGATGCCGAGTCCATTGCCTCGTCAGCATTGATTTTAGAAATCGGAATTGCATTAGCATCAGGTACACCACCAGTATTCACGCTAGTGTAACCTCCTGCTTGAATAATTTTGTCAAATGCTCCACGATCTACCATCAAGTCACGGATTACAGGGAATCCTGCCGAACGCCAAGGCTCTACAGTGATTGTGTCTCCATCGTTGAATTTACGCATATGCAACTGACAAGTTGTAATTTCAGTATCTGGTCCGTGAGGATGTCCATCTATGTAAAGACTACACATACCGCAAATTCCTTCACGACAGTCGTGGTCAAATACAATTGGTTCTTTTCTCTCGTTGATTAATTTTTCATTCAAGATGTCTAGCATTTCAAGAAATGAACTCCCTCCAGAAATACCTTCTAGTGGGTATGTCTCAAAAGCACCTTTTTCTTTTGGACCTCTTTGACGCCAAACTTTTACGTTTATATTGATTATTTTATCCATTTTTCTAGAATTTTATGCTTTATAATTACGTTGTTGTCTCTCTACGAATTCGTAGTCAAGAGGTTCTTTGATAAGCTCAGGCGCTTGGTCTTCTCCTGTATAGTTCCAACATGCAACATAAGAGAATTTGTCGTCTTGACGCAATGCCTCACCTTCTGGAGTTTGGAATTCTTCACGGAAGTGACCTCCACATGACTCCTCACGGTTCAATCCATCATAAGCCATCAATAGACCTATCTCGATGAAGTCGCTCAAACGAATCGCTTTTTCAAGCTCAATGTTCAGATCAACTTCTTTTCCAGGGATAAATACATTAGACCAGAATTCTTTTTTCACAGCTTTCAATTTCTCGATAGCAGTTTCAAGAGATTCTTTTGTACGTCCCATTCCTACAAAATCCCACATAATAAGACCTAACTCTTTGTGGATAGAATCTACAGAACGTTTTCCTTGAATAGCCATTAGTTTAGCTATTTTTTCCTTAATACTATTTTCTGCTTCTTGGAATTCTGGAAGATCAGTACTAAAGCGAGGAATAGAAATTTGATCAGCAAGATAGTTTTGGATTGTATATGGAAGTACAAAATATCCATCTGCAAGTCCTTGCATCAGTGCTGAAGCTCCTAGACGGTTAGCTCCGTGATCTGAGAAGTTAGCCTCTCCAAGAGCAAATAGACCTTTGATTGAAGTCATTAGCTCATAATCTACCCAAGTTCCACCCATTGTGTAGTGGATAGCAGGATAAATCATCATTGGAGTTTTGTATGGATTGTGATCTACAATTTTCTCATACATTTGGAAGAGGTTGCCATATCTAGCTCTCACTGTATCTTCTCCAAGGCGGTCAATAGCAGCCGAGAAATCAAGATATACAGCAAGTCCAGTAGTACCTACACCAAATCCGGCATCACATCTTTCTTTAGCAGCACGAGAAGCCACGTCACTAGGTACAAGGTTACCAAATGCAGGGTAACGACGCTCCAAGTAGTAGTCTCTGTCTTCTTCTTTGATTTCTGTTGGTTTCAGTTTTCCAGCACGAATTGCTTCAGCATCTTCTTTCTTTTTAGGAACCCAGATACGTCCATCATTACGCAATGACTCTGACATCAAAGTCAATTTTGATTGTGATTCTCCGTGTACAGGAATACAAGTAGGGTGAATTTGAGCAAAACAAGGGTTTGCAAACCATGCACCTTTTTTATAAGCTTGAATAGCTACTGAACCATTTGATTCCATAGCGTTAGTAGAAAGGAAGAATGTATTTCCGTATCCACCTGTTGCCATAACAACGGCATGCGCAGCAAATCTCTCTAGTTCACCAGTCACCAAGTTACGAGCAATGATACCACGAGCACGTCCTTCGATAAGAACAAGCTCTACCATTTCGTAGCGAGGGAAAAGTTTTACTGTTTTTTTCTCTATTTGGCGGCTAAGTGCAGAGTATGCTCCAAGCAACAATTGTTGACCTGTTTGTCCTTTAGCGTAGAATGTACGAGATACTTGAGCTCCACCGAATGAACGGTTGTCAAGAAGACCTCCATATTCACGAGCAAAAGGAACACCTTGAGCCACACATTGGTCGATGATGCTATTTGCTACTTCAGCCATACGATGTACGTTAGACTCACGAGCACGGTAGTCACCACCTTTGATTGTATCATAGAATAGACGGTAAACTGAGTCACCATCATTTTGATAGTTTTTAGCAGCATTGATACCTCCTTGTGCAGCAATAGAGTGTGCACGACGTGGAGAATCTTGAATACAGAAGTTTAGGACGTTGAATCCTAGCTCACCAAGTGATGCAGCTGCCGAAGCTCCTGCAAGACCTGTTCCAACAACGATAATGTCTAGACGACGTTTGTTGGCAGGGTTAACCAGCTTTTGGTTATTCTTATAGCTTGTCCACTTGTCTTCTAATGCTCCCGCAGGAACTTTTGAATCTTTAATTGGATCTAATATTTTAGTCATAATCTTTTTTTTTAGTCTTAACAATAAGGTTCTATTTGTCTAATTTGGTCTTTGTCTTACAGTAGCGATTTTGCAAAGAAGAAAATCGGAACAATAGCAAAGCCCATGCAAACGATTGTGCCTACAGCATAGCCAGCCCATTTGAGACGTGGTGACCAAGTGCGACCATTAAGACCTACAGTTTGGAACATACTCCATACTCCGTGCGAAAGGTGTAGCCAAAGTGCAATTACACCAACTAGATAAATTACAAGACGCACAGGTTCTGCAAATAGAACTTCCATGTAAGCACCTACTTCGTGTGGGTGAACTGTACCTACAAGTCCAAATAATTCAGAGAACATCATCTTGTACCAGAAATCGTACAAGTGCACAAGCATGAATGCCAGTAGAGCTACACCCAATACAAACATGTTTTTTGAAGTCCAAGTTGCATCTTTTGATGTACCCATTGCATATCTGCTACTACCACGTGCTGTTCTGTTTTGAAGCGTTAGCCAGATAGCATAAATGATGTGTACTAGGAATAATGCTGCTAGAGCACCTGTACCTAGTAATGCATACCAGTTTGTTCCCAAAAACGCACAGATATCCTGATAAGCCTCTATCGAGAAGATAGAAACTAAGTTCATACCCATGTGAAATAGAAGGAACAAAACCATACATAGACCAGACAAAGCCATTACGAACTTGCGGCCAATTGAGGATTTAAGTAACCAACTCATAAATTGAAATAGTTTTTAGTTATATTGATTTAGTAAATTGTTTTACACTGGTGATAGAATAATGCGATGGATGCATCAAGTTTTTCTATCTGACTATACAAAAATACATTAAATAAAGGAGTATTCAAAGGTATTGGACTGTATTTTTGGCAATGAGAAGACTTTCGTCAAGTCTTTTCTGAATGGAGGTTGAGATAGTCTTTAGTCTTTTATTGGACTAAAAAAATGAACACAGAAGTTGAATGATTTTTTAACAAAAGGAGTAGCCGTATTCTGTTTTTAAGAGAATGTTTTTGTTAATTCTAGAACCTGTTTTGCTGATTTTTCCCAAGAATATTTTTTTATTTGTTCCAAGCCTTTCACTCTTAATGATTGTTGGAGCTCTGAATCAATAAGTAATTGATTGATTTTAGATGTAATATCATCTACATTATGAGGATCTACATACAGCCCTGCATCTTGCGTCACTTCACGGAGAGCAGGTATGTCAGATACAATGGCAGGACATCCAAACGTCATAGATTCGAGAGGTGGTAATCCAAATCCTTCATAGAGTGAAGGATATACTGAGAGTAGGGCATTTTGGTACATCCGTTGGAGTTGATCATCATCAACGAATCCAGGAAGGTGTACTCTTTCACTTACCAATGCTTGCAAATCTGGAGTGTTGAATGCTTTTTGACGCATCCCTATAATATAGAGCTTTACAGATTTGTCTTCTATTTTGTTGAAAGCTTTGATTAGTTGCGCAAAGTTTTTTCTAGGATCCATGTTAGACACAGCAAGAATATATCTTTCTGTATCCTCAGAACGCTCGAATTGTAAAACTTCGTCAGCAGATGGCGTATGATGAAATGGTACATTGCTATGCACCACATGAATTTTTTGAGCATCTATAGCTAAGGTTTCTACAATCTCTTGTCTAGAAAACTGGCTAACAGTGAGTACTGCGTGTGCTTTCTTTCCTATGCGTGGCATCATGTAGTGGTAGAATCTGTAATAGCCTTTCGAAAACCATTCGGGATGCCTTTCATGAGACACATCGTGAATAGTCATTATCTGATTGTTGTAATATAATGGTCCACTACCTGTAAAACTGATAAGCAGAGGACTGCCTATCTTTTTTAGATAGCGAGGCAATGAAATTTGTTCCCAAAGATGCCCATTCTGAATCGACCCACATCTCACAGTTTTGAACTGAAATTTGTAATCGTCTTGAATCTCTTGAGGGATTGCAACATGAAAGTCAACTCCCATTTCGTGAAGTTTATTACATATTTCAAAAGCATAGCGATGTACGCCAGATGCCTTTTGAGTCAAATATCTACCATTTACTACAAACATCGTTTCTCTATTTTAAAATCAACCAATCTGCATTTTGGTTTTCGTATTCATAAACTGTACTATCTAACTTATTTAACAACTGGTTCATGTTTTTGGTTGTGATAGTATATTCATCATTGCGCAAATTATTGAGCATGTAGTTTGAAGTTTCGGGATCGAAGTGTGTTACATCAGAATACCTGTTCAGATCTGTAATCTGATCTAGATTATAGAAAAATTGTATTCTCACATTTTCATAATCTTTCAACCTCCTACAGAGATATTTGATGTTATTTATTAAATAATAATAATAGCGATCTCGAATAGTTATATGCCAATAAAGGGCGGAGTAGGGTGGGAGTACAAAAATATATTCCTTGTTGGGATGCTTATCTATTTCGAGATAGGAAAGCATTTTATCAATGTTCAGCTTCATTCTGTGATTCATATGGTATCTATAGGGCATATTGACTGTTTGTTCCATATGATACATATTTTTGATACGTTCCACATTGTTGTAGGTTGCCTCTAGGCTAAAATTACCTATATCATCTATGTGGGTTCTATGCTTTAGCTTTAAAGGCATATTTTCTTTATCTGTGAGAGCCAAATAAGGTTTAAGTGCCATATCCACAAGTCCATATCTAACAACACTCTCGTAAGCAAAGTGGTACCTAACTTTGTCTAAGAATTTATTAGAGTGTAGATATTCAGGATACTTGCTGAGTATGTGCCATTCATTAAACTGTATCATATCTAGGTTGATAATGAATGTGTTAACCTTGGAGGTGTCAATAAGAGAAAGGATAATATTCATCTCAAAAATTGTCATTGCTCCTGATGCTAATTTAACAGGCTTGGTGACAGAGTCTTGGCGAAGCGTAGATAAATCGTAGTTCTGAACCATAGACGAACCAATGATTGCTGTATTATAATCATAATTTTTAGCAAGCCCTGGATTCACATATACGGGATTTAAAATATACTCTCCCTCCTTTGTTCTGTATTGGAAAAATGGATCAAGGATATAAATGAATAGAGCAATAGAGCCTAGTATAGCCAATGTTGTGATGGTAAATACCCTTATAAAATGCTTTGTCTCGTTAATCTTTTTACTCATAATCTATTAAAAATTAAAGTAAATAAATGCACCAGCTTTCGAGAGGTGGACAATAGAGATACAAAGCAGTATAGAGGCACAAATTGCATATTTAGCTTTTGGCTTAAATTCATTGAATAGGTCTATACTATTTTTAGGTGTTGCGAATGATAGTAGCATCATTACGCCTAGTAGCGCTAGGATATATACTACTTGAACTATGTCAGGGTAGGTCAGTATTCCATCGGTGGCAAGATGAGCAATGCCCGAAAAC
>JASLEN010000463.1 GCA_030151105.1 Dysgonomonas sp. | reverse complement strand
TAGATCACTCAAAAAACAGTTGTCGAGGTATTCGGATTTATGCTCTATCGCATAGACAAATCGAGAGCCGAACAGGATCAGTACAACTTCGAAAAGCAGATTAAAAGAAGATAACAACAAAAGGATAATTATCTCAAAAACAACAATCCCCATTTCTGATATTGAAGTGGGGATTGTTTATATTATATGGATAACTTAACGTGCATCTTTCACACAACGAACAGGTAATGAGTGATTTGCACTTATGCCAGCTTCTCTGAAAACAATATAGTCTTCTTCGGCATTCAACACCATGTAACTGTGGTTGTTAGGGTTGGCAGTAATATCGCTAAAATGCATAAATGTTTCACGTCCAAACTGTCTTGCATCTGGAATCCCATCGGGGCTAATTCTCACGTAACCCGTTGGTACAAAATGAATTCCCGAATTCTGAACAGAACAAAGCGAAAAACCACCCCAACTATAGACCGTACTCCTATCTCCAGGCGTATAATCCCAATCATTTGCCTTAAATTTTTGCACATTTTTGAGATATCCTTTATTTGCAGTTCCAACTCCTCCAGGATAGATTCCCTCTATATATTCAGATCCTAAATACTGTCCTAAAGCCCTCATATCTTCTTGTTTAGGAAGCCTCCAACCATCGGGACATATACCCTCTATTTGGTCAGCCGTATAGAGCAAACCAAATATATTTGCAAATTGAGCATAGGTATAAGTAACTGATATAGAGTTCTCTTTGAAAGTAACTTTCTTAGAAACATCCTCCAGATCAGACTTCTGCATCACCGTAACAGGCTCTGTCTCAAGATCTCCAACCAGTTCCCCACTACGTTTTCCGTTATTCATGTATAGAGGCAGAGCAGCTGTTGCAATACTCGTACCATCAGCTCTTTTGGTGGTTCGAAGATTCGAAATCATCCAATAAGTATTTCCAAATTGTTTATAATAGTATTTATTACCTTCTATATCAGTAGTGTACGAAAGTCCCGTGGTCATTCCATTGCTCACCTCCTGACCCTCTAACCAAGGCTGCCACTTGTCTCCATCCCACACATACATGCCCTCACAATAGGTAGGCACTCGTCCAAAATCACTACTTGCATACACAACCATGCCGACTACATTCTGTTTTTCTTCGTCAGTGGCGCTTGCTATCAAAGGAGCTAATGACTTGGCATCCGACAAGTTAACACGAGGCATTCCCAAGCCTTTGGTAGCATTTACCGCTCCTCCAGTTGCTCCATCTATATTTTTCAGTTGCAAAAGTGCTCCCAATGCGGGTTCCTCTACATTTCCAATTGATACTTGTGCACTCACAAATAGGCTATGCGAGCACAACAGCATGCTGCATAGTACGAATACATAAAATTTAGGTTTCATCTTTATAAAAGATCTTGATAGTTGTATAATAGTGACTTAGAATGTGTAAAAATGTTATTCATCTCCTCAATATCAATTTCTGAAAAATAATATCGAAAGAATCTGGACAACAAATGTAGCCAAAAATGTGTCCACTACCAAAGTATAAGTTTCTAACAATCATAGATGTTTTCTATTAATAAGACGAAAATCATCCACCACCTTCAAACCATTTTATCTATATCAAATACTTTAATAATAAATAGATATGATAAAAACAATTATTGACACCTTCAGACAGCAAGCTCGTGAGCACAAGACGATTAAGGCTTTCTATTACAATCGAAATTATGAAAAAGGAAGTGGCAAAGAAATCTATCCACTTCTTTGGCTCGAAGATCCATTGGTGGGACGAAACATGGAGAATATTTTCCGCTCTTCAGCTAATTTTTCTGTCTTATTCGTTCCCTCTTCAAAAGACAATATAGAGGACTTACAAAACATGGCTTTCTCCATAGGGCTCAACATATTGGAACGAATAAAGATGAATAAAAAATCTCCCATCGCTATAGAGCCTAACTGGAGTTATATATCACTACGAGATTACTACGATGACGATGCTTGTGGATGTCGTTTCTCAGTCAATTTCACTCAACGCAATATGCAGAACCTCTGTCTGATAGAGGAACAATTTGATGCAGAAAAAGAATTAGACGTGAAACGAGGATTAGCGCAATTTGACGTTTCACCAAACAACAGCTGCGAAATATTCACCAACAAATTACCCGATTTCAACCTCAAAATCAGAAAGTAATGACAGACCAAATACAAAAGGTGATGGAAGAGTTGGGAGAAGAGATACTTTTCCTCGCTCAATCTGTTTTGAAGGAGCAAGGTATTGACGAGAAAAGCGAGCTCTACAAGAATCTAAAACTGGAGATAGATCCTTCCAATCTAAGTATCGTAATAGACACATTGTTTGACAATTACATCACCTATATAGAAAATGGACGAGCCCCAAAAACAGGGAAACGTCCTCCCATTGATGCTATCCGAAACTGGGCACAAAGCAAGGGCTTACCAACCGACAACGGCACGCTATATGCCATTAGCACAGCCATTTGGAGAGATGGCATAGAGCCTCGACCCATTCTCGCCACTTTGCAAGAAAGAATAGAGGAATATATGGATAACGAATTCAGTGACAAACTGATGCAAGCTATTTCAGAAGAATTAAACACTTACTTTGAATAATCAACAAAATGGAAAATAACAAACAATTTATAAGAACAGACATCGCAAAATTGAGCAAATC
>JASLEN010000418.1 GCA_030151105.1 Dysgonomonas sp. | reverse complement strand
CCCTGTTTGGAAAGCTTTAGCATTAAACATGTTCCAAAGTTGCAACATTACAAACGTAGTAAAGAAGAATGACAATGAATACGGAACTCTATCTGCTGCATCTATGTGACTAAAAATAGTAGCCAAACACTCTTGATTATTGAATGAGAACAACATAACAAGTAGCAATACAACAAATGACAAACCAACGAATAGAATATGATTTCTCATCGCAGGATTAATAATAAATGCCTTATTATTACGAGGTTTCTCCAACATCACATTAGCATTAGGTGGAAGTGAAGCCAAAGCTCCCGCAGCAAAAGTATCCATAATCAAATTGACCCAAAGCATCTGAGTTACGGTCAATGGCAATTCTGTCCCCGATCCGAAGATAGAACCTAAAAGAACCAATATCAATGCTGCGACGTTGATTGTCAATTGGAAAAGAATAAAACGTTGAATATTTTCGTACAACGATCTTCCCCACATCACAGCTGTGGTGATACTATTGAATGAATCATCCAATAGAGTAATATCACTAGCTTCCTTAGCAACCGATGTTCCTGAACCCATAGAAAGCCCCACATGAGCATGATTTAGAGCTGGAGCATCATTGGTTCCATCACCTGTAACAGCCACAATAGCATCTTTCTCTTGCAACAATTGGACTAAACGCTGCTTATCGGTAGGGCGTGCACGACACATTATTTTCAAATCTAACACTCTATCAAGTGCCTCTTGATCTGTAAGAGCCTCAAATTCTACACCTGTAATAATTTGTTTATCAGTAGAACTATCTGTCCAGATTCCAATTTGACGTCCAATCTCACGAGCAGTACCAGGAGTATCTCCTGTCACAATTTTAACATCTATACCTGCATCAAGTGATTTCTTAACTGCCGCTGGCACATCTGGACGAATAGGATCAGAAATAGCAACAATACCAAGGAATGTAAGCCCTTCGTCTGCCAACTCTCTAATGTCCTTATCCTTGTCTGCTGCATCAATTACTTTATATGCGAATCCTAGAGTACGCATTGCTTGATTTTGATACTGTAGCAATTGTGCTTCAATATCTGCTTGTTTAGAAGCTACATTTATAGAGCCTTCGGTAGAAGATATAGTCGCACTTTTTGAAAGCACTATCTCTGGAGCTCCTTTTACATATAAAATTAATTTGCCTACAAGTGGAGAATCCACCAATGTAGCCATATATTTCCTTTCGGTAGAGAATGTTAGCTGATTCACAACTTTAGCATCCTCTCTCATCTCTAGGTAATTGTTTTTATTATCATTCAACCACAACAACAAAGCAGCCTCTGTAGGATTTCCCAACGTTGTGATTTTAGAAGGATCTGACAGATCTAAGAATGCTGTAGAGTTTACAGAAATTCCTTCTTTAACCAAGTTACTCACCTCATCATTTGCCAAAGTTTGATTAGTCAAACCATAGAATTGAGTTTCAAAAACCTGCATCTGATTTTGAGTAAGTGTACCTGTTTTGTCTGTACAAATAACTGTAGTAGCACCCATTGTTTCACAAGCATGCATCTTACGCACAAGGTTATTTGTATTTAACATACGGCGCATACTCAACGCCAAACTCAAGGTCACACTCATTGGCAAACCTTCTGGCACTGCTACAACTATCAACGTAACAGCCACCATGAAATATTGCAACACATGGCTCGCTGTTTCGATGCTAACCCACGATTCTGGATTCAAAGGATTTACTCCAAACACAAGTCCTAGTGCTGCTATTGCAGCAGTAACCACTATACCGATGCCAATCCAAGGCAACCAACCCCAATTCTCTACACAGTTGGGCATCTCTTTTTCTTTGCCAGCTACCTCAAAGCCATCATAGATAATAGGAACCCACACTTTCACTAGAGCTATCATAGCTCCCAAGATTACAGCCCCAAGAAGAGCCAATTGTCCAAGTGAATAATGCGCTTCTCCTCCAAAGATATCCTTCAAGAAGAGTGCGATAAATGTTAGTGCTGCTAACACTAGACCCACAACACCAATGAATTTAGCTAAACCATCAAGTTGCTGATTCAATGGAGTTTCTTCGCCTGTCATTTCAGTAGCTTTGTTGGCTACTTTTCCATATTCGGTAGCATCACCCACCTCTGTTACTTGGAAAACACCATGACCATCCATCGCCTTCGTGCCACGCATCACTCTGTTTGATGGATAGGTGGCTTCGGCATCAAATTCTGCCTCGTCAGTTGTTTTATCAATTATAGGTTCTCCTGTCAAAGTCGATTCGTCTATTTGCAACGATACTGCTTCTACTAGATATCCATCGGCAGGAACTTCTTCTCCTGTTTCTAGAACAACAATATCATCTACTACAATATCTCTTTTTGAAATTTGAACCACATTTCCATTACGAATTACTTTTACAAAAGTATCATCATTGACTTGATTGAGAATGTCAAATTTTTTGTTGGCATCCATCTCAAACCAAAAAGCAACTCCAGTAGCCAATAGAATGGCACAAAAGATTCCGATAGTTTCTGCATAGTGGCCTACACCTGTAGAGATATGTTCAAAGACTGCAATTCCCAATGAAAGGAAAGCAGCTATAAGTAGGATACGAATAATAGGGTCTTCAAATTTTTCTAAAAATAGCGACCAAAGCGACTCCTTTTGAGGGGGAGTCAATAGATTTTCGCCATGCTTCTCTCTACTTTTGAGTACCTCAGCATCGGTCAAACCTGTCAAGTGTTTTTTATGTTCCATCTAATTGTTTTATAAATTGTTTACTTTCTGATGATTTTATTTTGCTATTATTCTATTTTACCAACGTTTCCAATGTCTTTAAATTGTCTATATATGTTTCAAACTTATAATATTCGTTGCCAATGGCATTATAATATAAAGAGTTGATGAACGCTTGATCTTTATTTTTCACAAAGTCGCCAAATATAGTCTTTTTTTGATTTAAAATTAGCTTCACAACTCGTGTATTAAATTCAAATTCACCTTCATTAATAATTGCGTCTATACTACTAATATCTTGGATGAAATAGTTATTGAGATAGTTCTCTATATTGGGTGGAATCGTTGTATTTAGCAATTCGGCAAAATAGAGCATATAACAATCGTTATGGATATTTGCCTCATCCAACATTTTGATGATAATTCTCTCATGAGTACCCGTTATTTTTATATCATCTAGAAAAATCAGTACATGATCTTTTACATATTGATTATCAATATAGAATTTATCGCCACATATCAACTTAAATCTATCCTCAGCAGTCATTTCGCCATAGTCTTCACGATAGGTCACCACACGATTAATCTTAGTCTCTTTCACTACAGGATAGTTGTGCGTATAGAGATATTGATTGAGTTTATCTACAAAATGCTTTTTCATAAAGAAAGAAGCTGTAGGAATATGTGAATAAGCACTTGGAACTACCATTATAGGTCTTCCATCGTATGTTTTACTAAGATTTTGCTCTATAAATCTTTCAGCTAGAGTGTAGCCAAATTTGCGAGCAATATTATTTGCCCCATGTTTGAATTTAGAATAATCTGTTGGAGAAAAGCCAAAGTCATTTCTATCAGTTATTCCAAATGCCGAAAAGTGAATAATATTCCTTTTAGAGTTCTGGTTCAATGTCATTTAATGAGTAGTTATTGTTTATGAGTAATGCTCTGAATCCGAAAGCCAAAGCACCTTTGTAGTCTGTTATAGGATTGTCTCCAATATGTAGCACCTCATCCTTAGCCACATTCACTTTTTTATAAACCTCTTGAAAAAATGAAGCTGATGGTTTGGACGCTCCTACTTGGTCGGAATAGATGCAGAACGAAAAATAGTGTAACATATTAAGTTGTTCTAATGCTTTTTGCAACGTATGTCCTTCTATAAAGCCCGTATTGCTAGACAAATTGAGAGTATATCCCCTCTCCCTGAGATTCGATAACATTGGTATAATATTGTCATTGAGCAATTCAGGCAAATATTCTAAAAACAATTGATCTGAATATTGAGTAATCTCCTCTCCCATTTCAACATTAAAATCATTATGGGTAAATTGTAGAATAGTATTATACATAGTCCTTGCTGCCAATTTTTGTCCAGTATGCTCGTTGTGCCAATCAAATACTTTGTCCAATTTTCTAATTAGAGAGTCTATCTGCTCAACTGTTAATCCTTTGGGGTTAAAACGAGAATGAATATACTCTGCCCTCTTCTTTTTGAAAAGAGGATGAGACTTGATAAGTGTCAACCAGAGGTCGAATGAAATATGTTTTATCATCAATTGCTAACTAATTGTACCACAACCAATCGCCCTCCATCTTCTCGCGAAAGAAGAATTTGTTTGTTGTCGGTCAGTTCTACAGCTTCATTGATTGCAATCTTTTTCTTATCAGTCAAATCTTCCAAATCAGGCATTCGCTGATTGATCAAGAGCCACTTATTTTGATGAAATACAAAATAACCCAATGGCTTCTTTTGCTCGTCAGTCAGTCTCTCGTTGGGCGATACATTTCTGTTAGCATGCCATTGATAGAGATATTGATTATTATAGATCATAAGCCTATAATTGTCAGGAGTAAATGAATCACTTACCCGAGACGAATAGAGATTGAGAATAGGCAGTTGCCCTACATAGCTTGTTCCACAAAATGGACATCGAGGCTTGGTCGAATTATCGAAAGGAAACCATTTGTTCCAACATTTGGGATTCTGACAAGGCTGCATCAAATCTACTGTTTTCAGCAAACCTTGCTCCCACTCGTCAGCAGTAGGACGTACCGAAGGGTTATGTAACCCATCTATAAATGCTCTATTGAAAAGTTCAACGAGATAAGGACCACAGACAGAATAAGGGACTTTAGTAGGATCAGCTTGCGGAATTTGAGAGTCTTGCAGTTGGTTCGATTTCACCCGATTACTAGCGTCTGTGGGATGCTCTACAAATAGTGCTTTTGTGCCCATAGACAGCTCCTCATCTTTGTTCGAATCCAAATCGTGCACTTTCCCTCCTCTCAAAGGGTGTCTGTACAACAAGTACATATATATCATCACAGCCAGAGCATGCCTATCTGTGGTTATACTTGGCAACTTCCTATTCGGATCTGTAAGTTCTAAATGCTGAGTTGCAATTACCTCTGGTGCTATAAAATCTGGTGTTCCTAATACATCTGGCGGATATTTCCCAGGAACGACCAAGCCATCTATATCAATGATAGCCGAACGACCTGTGCTAGGATCTATCAGCACATTTTTATACGACAAATCAGAATGGGCGAGTCCCGCTGCATGCAGCCTTTTGACTGCCCTACTAATACGGATACATATCTGAAAATATTTGAACCAATCGCCTCTTTCTCTTGTATCCAAAAACTTATTTTGATTTTTGGCAGAAGTAAACCACTTTCCCTCTTTTTCTTTTCCTCTAATTCCTAAAAAGTCATTGTTAGCAGAACCATATTTGAAAAAAAAGTGATGTTGATAGGTAGGACAGACTACACCCACCTTCCCCTCATGTTCTACCATTTTTGTAGGCCAACAAAATAGATCTTGCCAATAGTCACCTCCTTCTTGATTGAATATTCGCTCACGATAGATTCCTGTAATATTCTCCAATCGCTCGCGTGAATTGAAGTCTTGCTTGTCTCTAAAAAAAGCAACAACATACGATTTATCAGGACTGAAATACACATCCTTCATTGCCCCCGAACCTATTATTTTATCAACAAATTCGATAGCAGTGCCATCCGTAGCTGTCAGCTTTATGATTTTATCTTGCATATTCTAATTAATATAACATTGCGATAGTACGATCATCGTGATTGCCAGGAGACCAGAAATTAAGCCAATCTAACAATTGAG